>CAZKWM010000196.1:0-4227 GCA_964556405.1 uncultured Methanotrichaceae archaeon
TGCACACTATGATTGAGCTCGAAACTGCCAGAAGCTGCATCAAGCAGGGTGTTGCATGCTGCATCATCCTGTCAATACAACTGCTGACAGAGAAGGGAAAGGAGTTGACATTCAGAGACGCGACAGTAAAAGCTTTAGAGGAAGCCCGAGTGATGATCTCCGCCTCCGCTCTGACAGTATATCACTGACACGCAGCAGGAACAAATCAGGAAGCAAAGCAACTATGACCCTGCTGACAATTTCATATTTGATAATTTGTTTTGTTAATCTCAAATTCAATTGTGTTGTGAATGTCATGTGTGTCATGTCGTGTCATGCATGCATGCATGCATGCATTAATACTAAAGTAGTGGCTCTGCACAATTGCAACTCAATGAAATGAAAAAGCAACAAGCACAGCACATCAACAAAGAAAGGGGAAGGAAGGTACTCTACCTTGGAAGAGTGATGCGCGATGTCAGGATGAGACAATCAATCGATTTTACACAGAGCAGCTGGGAAAGCGATTTGAACCTACTTTTCGCGATTGTAATTGGTAATGAAAGGATCAGGATGAATGCACAAAATAAGACAAATGAAGATCTGACAAGAGTCATTCAGGATGTCAATGACTCGATCTCCATAGGATCATCAATCACAACAACAACAGGGGAGGCATCATGGTGGGGAGGAGAGAGAGAAATTGAGGAAGAAACCTTTTCGAAAAGAAGAAGATAACCTTGATCTGAGGACTGTTTCATCACCTCTTCGAACTGAACCTTCTCAATGATTGTGTCTGATTGTTTTTCCCAGATCTGATCGTGAAGATGAGCAAAACAGTAGACGTGACCACCATTCAGAGATGGTCCGTCATGACACACGATGGCCTTGATTCGGCATTGCTGATTTGCCTGAATTGTGGGCAAGGAGAATGTCTCAGCCATGTGAACGCTTTGCTCATTTTTTGTAAGATCAGAATCAAATCTTTTCAACTGAATGAGGCCCACGGATGGGCAATCAGTCAGTTGTCTCAGCTGTGTTGCAGTGCCAAATCTTCGAGAACAATTCGGGCATTTGAAGGGTTCTTTGTCCGGATGCAATTCCTGTTTTTCATTGGTGGTCATAATGACTTCTTGCAATGTTACTTCTCTTTCTTCCTCTTCGACAGGAATAGCAACCTGGAAAAAGAGAGTTGCAGGATCAAGATTTGAACCATGAACATGCTTGCATGGGAACTGGGTTGTGGTTTGGTTATGAAATGCATATAATATGCTGCTCAGTATATCAGTTCGAACATTGAACTGATCATGGATTGTTTCGCAAAGAAACTGCACAAGCTGAGTGAGGAATTCCTCAGGGTCTTGCATATCTGGCAATTTTTCAAAAAAGGACTCTTTGACCCAATCTGTAAAGTTTCTCAATCGAGAGTAATCTGGATGTGAACCTTTCAATATCTCGATCAGAATACTCACTGCGTCACACGCAGATCGGTCAGTTTGACTATCTGCCTTTTTCTTTCTGTTCATGTCTTGTAACAGTGTTTCCAACGCCGTGAGGAATTGTGGGCGAATCCGACACAATATTCGAAGCATTTGCAAAACAGAGTTGATGTAGCATGTGTTTCCCAAATTCTCAAGACGAGAAACTGGAGGAGAAGAATAAGGATTGTATGCTGACTGTCGGGATTTCTTTTGAGATGTTTTTTGTCTCAAGGTGTGGCTGTTTTGCTTTGTCCGCGCTGGCATTTTTGGATTCGTGTTCACTTTTTGCTTTTTACGCGGAGTAGGACTAGGTTTCATCAAGCTCTCAGTCTGTTTGCGTTTACGCTGTGAGATTTTGGAAGCCTTTTTGGCTCGCTTTCTCGGTGGCGCATGCCAGTCCAGGTCAGAGTCATCAAAGGATTCATTCTGCTCGTCCAGATCACGTTTGCGCTTCTGAGCGTGGTTCTGAGCTTGCTGTATGATCACTTTGTGTGGACCCTGCTGCTTGTTGATAGTTGTGTCTGTGCTCGAAACGATGAGAAGTTTCTGCTGCTTCACTTGTAATTGCTTCAATCTGTCGGGCATTCTCCTTTCGATTTCTTTTTGTTCCAATTGAGATGCTCTTTTGGTTGAACGAGTATCAACTTTTGCCTGAATTCGAACAGGAATACGAACTCGTTGCTGAGAGACTCTTTGATCAGAGAGAACGGAAGCATAAACGTCAGGATAGCTGTTCGATTTCGACACGACATCCTGAAAGTCTGAACTTCCATCCTTCTCGTCCTCATCGTCAGAGTGGTAATCATCTTTGAATACCACTTCCGAATCAACCTCATCATCATCATGACGAGAATCACGATGTGCTTCAAGATGATAAAAAGATTTGAGATGAGGAATCCGCATGATAGTTGTAAGGGTCCGTGCATCTCGCTCATAAATTTCAAAATGATAAATGGGCATTCTTTTGCCGTCAACAGGAACGATCTCGGAAACTCTTTTTTCAAGTGCTGAAATCAAGTCATGGGAGGTGCAGACATCATGACGACACTCAATGTCATTCAAGAACTGTGTCATGTTGGAGAAGAATGAATCCACAACACATTTCCCATGACCTTCAACCAGCAGATTCAAAGTTGTGTCGACATGAAGCATAGCTGGTACTTCAACCAACACAAACTGAGCAAATTCTTGAGATCGAAAATGTGGACCAGTGTCAACCCACACTGAAACATGTGTGATTCCTTTCCAATAGCCTTTCTCAAGGACAGCTCGAAGGCAGTCTTTAGAGAACAGAGAGTCTTTAGAAAGGATCTCACTGATATGAGCAATGCGATACTCCTGGACCTCATGCGTGGCAGGATTGGCGAAGTATGCGACGATGCCAAGAACTCCACGAAATGATCTGTGATAAAAATTTCGACCTTCCTCAATTGATCCTCCTTTTCCAATAGAAATGTTTTCTTTGTAATCCATCACAATCAACAAATGACCTGAATTGGATGGAAGAGAATCTTTCTCTGTTTTGAAAAATTCTCGTTGAGATTGACCTGTTTTGAGATGAAAATCAAAGATTTCGACATCATCTAAGCATTTGATAATGTCTTCTCTCTGCTTGGCAGTGGTGCCATCAAGCAAGACCTCACGTGAAACATTCTCGGTCACAGAGCTTTTGGAATACTTGACCGGAATGTATTTGGAAGCGAAAAAACCAACTGTGTGGTGAAGAGTGGCAGAAAACTTCTCTGAACTCAACTTTGTGCGACAAGGAGTCTTTTCGGCCAAATCGATGAAGCGATGAAGTTGGCACTTGCCAATTTCACAGGCAGTGCACTTGTCTGTCTCTTTCTTGGCATATTTAAAACACTTTGCACGTGAGACCACTTTGCGAAAAGCAGAAAGACTGACCTGAAAACCATGTTGTTCATCAGCAACGAACATATCATGGATTTTGCGCTGAGAAAACTCGAAGTAACGAACAGGAATTGTAGTATTTTCTTTGCGGATACTACGATTCGCAGCCTCTTTGGAATGCTCGGTCACAAAATCAAGAATATGCTTTTCTTTGTCAACTGAAAGCTTTTTCTTCGAATCAGGTTGTTGAGGTTTGGGAATCGGATTGGAAGGATCACCGTGCTTGTGAGCAGCGGTGAATCTTTTCCGAGTAATGTCAAATCCAAAACCTTTCAATTGCTCAAAAGTAAAAAGTTTTGGACCAGCTACTGCTGAAAGTAACTGTTTTGACAATCGCACAAATTCTGGATTTGCCGATTTGAGCAAAAACTGATAAAATTGTGAGATTCGATTCATTGAATCCACAAAATTATCGGGAATTGCATCTGCAAAAAAGGTTTTTAATCGCTTCGACGACGATTTTGCATAACGAGCCCAGCTTTTGACATCTCCGCCACTAAAGATATCGATACAATCCTCAATCGCTTTCAAAGAGGTCCCTCTCTGACCTCCACTCTGTTTATCGAGGGATTGCCATCTCCTCTGGAGAAGATTGCTTGTGCAGCCAAGCTGCTGCGCAAGTTCTCTCATTTTCAAAGGTTTGTTACCCTTCTCAGTCATCGTGACCAATGAAAGAGAAAAGAAAAGAGGCGAAGTAAAGCAAAGGAGGAAAAAGGGAAAGAAAAGAAAGAAAAACCTCTGAGCGTCTTGAAAGGACAAGAGTGAGCAGCGACGATGAAAGAAATCGAACACCAATGAGAAACGTGAACAACACCTAAAAAAGAGCAAACAAGAAAAAGAGACGAAACAGTGTAAA
>CAZKWM010000197.1:0-4208 GCA_964556405.1 uncultured Methanotrichaceae archaeon
AGCCTTGGTTGTATGGACCCTGAGCTAGCCGAGGTCTTCTTCAACGTCCTCGCCGCCAGGGTCTCCAAGGATGACGCCGATAAGGCTAGGAAGGCATATGAATCAGCGACCGAGTGCTACTGAGGGGGATGGAGATGTCAGACTGCCAGGGGCACAGCCAAAGGTGCATCTTCTGCGATATAGTCAGGGGTAAGGTAGAGGCTCAAAAGGTCTTTGAGGATGACCTATCCCTGGTCATCCTTGATATCACTGTCTACGACAAAAGACCTCAGGCTGACATCCAGCCCCATGGCATTGCCTGTTTAGGGTAACGGTTCCTTCTCCTGCTCGGCCTGAATTACAGCAAGCCATCTTTTACCAACATGCTTGATCAGGATAGCTTTGATACACCCTTCTATCTTACGGTGGAGCTTGATCTTAATTTCTCCTATTTTTGATAGCTTCAGGATGCAGTGGCCTTGGTCAAGCTTGAGTCCAGATTGGTTATAGGTCAGGGTATTGTACCAATTCTTACCTTTGAACCTTAGATGACCAACTTTTCGTTCCTTTTTCCTCAGAGCTGCCAGGCTTGCGATACTGCTATGCTGGGTGTAGTTGACCATCTGAAGGGCTTTGGAGTAGACATTCCTCAGTTCAGGATTCTCTGATTTCAGGAGAGGTATGAGGTTCTGAGTATCGTAAGTTGTTAAGGTCTTACCTCGTTCCCACGCCTTGTTCATCTCCACCAGGAGACGGTTATAGAGCCACCTACAGGCATCCAGAGATGCGGAAAGCTTCTGTTCTACTTCCTTGGTCGGAAAGATAGGATACCTGTAGCTTACGATCATTCTGTCTTCTCCATTTGAGACTCTACGTATTGCATGAGCATGTCTAAGCTGACCTGCCCGGTGCTGGCGATGAAGTAGGAGTCATACCAGAAAGAGTCCCCCTTATAGGAACTAAAATATGTATATCCAATTATTCTCTTAAATAGCTGTCTACTAGCCCACAATAACAGGGGAGGGCTCCGCATTCATCCTGTTACGACTACGTCGTAACTCCCGTTAACTCTGCGAGTTAACGAGACTGGCCTGAAGGCACGGGGACTTCCAGCTCTGCTCTCCCCACTCCCGCGAGTTAAAGGGGATATTAACACAACATTTTTACGTTCAATGTATACGTTAACACCAGGGATGCCATGGAAGAACAAATTTCAATAAGGAGGGCCATGATGCTTCTCTTGGCTTTGATTGCAGTCTCATCCGCTAGCTGGGCTGAGGATGGCAGCAGGCTTAAGCTGGCCACCACCACCAGCCTTTATGATACTGAACTTCTGGATACTCTGGATCAGAAGTTCCAGGATGAGTATGGCGTAAGGGTGGACTCGGTCTCGGGTGGGACGGGTATCGCCATTCAGTACGGCGAGCGTGGCGACGTGGACCTGATAATCATCCATGATAAGGCCAGAGAGCTTAAGTTCGTCAAGGACGGTCATGGCTTGCAGAGAAGGTGCTTTGCATACAACTACTTCTACATCGTTAGCCCTAAGGACGACCCGGCGGGCATCACAGGCCTCAATGCCACCCAGGCCTTCGCCAAGATAAGAGAAGAAGGTCTGAAGAACCCGGATAAGGTGAAGTTCGTGTCCAGGGGCGACAACTCAGGGACCCACACCAAGGAGCAGTCTCTCTGGAAGGGAGCGGGCTTCAACTACTCTGCCATCAACAACTCCACCAACCACTGGTACCTTGAGACAGGAACGGGCATGGGGGCCACCCTGGTCATGACCAATGAGAAGTCGGCGTACACTCTGACCGATATGTCCACCTTCATGGCCTACAAGGGCAATTTGAGCCTGGTTCCCCTGATCCAGGGAGGAAAGGAGCTCCTGAACATCTACGTGGCCATAGCCATGAACCCAGCCAAGCACCAGGGAGCCAATTGCACTTTAGCCAATAAGTTAATCAACTTCCTGGTCTCGGACAAGGGCCAGGCGCTCATAGCCAACTTCGGCAAGGAGAAGTACGGACAGCCACTCTTCTTCGCTGCCAGAGGAAATTGCACCAAGATAGGGTGCTCAGAGGACGAGTGCGCAGTGCCGACTAATGCCTCTTGTAGCGCTGCCAATAATGCTGCCGCTGAGATACGTTAAGGGAATTAATAAAACAGGAGCGGAGATTTGAACGAGATCCTGGCGGGTCTAATTAGGGCCATAGAGCTGATAGTCACCTTGGATCCTGAGGTCGTGGGGGTGACCTCCAGGACTCTCACCATCTCCCTCTCCTCGACGTTTCTGGGCGCTCTAATAAATCTACCTTTAGGCGGCCTCATTTACTTCAGGAGCTTTAGAGGCAAGGGCCTTTTCATTCACCTGATACAGACCCTCTACAGCCTTCCTACGGTCATTGTGGGCCTCCTCATCTTTCTACTCATATCCAGGTCGGGGCCATTAGGCTTTCTTGGGCTCATGTTCACTCCGGGGGGAATGATCCTGGGACAGACGGTGCTTGTAACTCCCATACTGATGGGCCTGACCATCTCTTCCCTGGAAGGGGTGAGCCGCCAGGTGAGAGAGACCGCCATATCTCTTGGTGCCAATGAGTACCAGGCCATCATGACGGTCATAAAAGAGGCCAGGCAGGCCATTATGGCCGCGGTGCTCCTGGGCTTTGGCAGGGCCATATCTGAGGTCGGCGTGGCCATGATGATAGGCGGAAACATCCGTGGTTACACCCGGGTTCTCACCGCGGCCATCGCCCTCAACACCTCCATGGGCGACATAGAGCTGTCCCTGGCCCTGGGGATCATATTGATATCTTTATCTCTGATAGTTAACCTTCTGTTGGGATTGTTCAGGGTGGGCATCAGGGGTCCGGGCGGGATTATGGTACCCAAGGGGAGGTGACGTGGTAACTTGGCGCTCTTAGAGGTCCAGGGACTTAGCAAGGATTACGGCGGGTCAGAGGCCCTGAAGGACGTGAGCCTGCCAGTGGACGGAGGCGAGGTCCTGGGCTTGGTGGGCCCTACGGGCTCCGGAAAGACCACCCTCCTGAGGTTGATAAATCTCCTGGAGAGGCCCACAGCTGGAAGCATCACCTTTGGGGGGCTGAAAATCACAGAGTGCTCGGAGAAGGAGAATGTGGCGATAAGGAGGAGGATGGCCATGGTCTTCCAGAAGCCCGTCATGTTCTCCTCCAGCGTCTATTCCAATGTCTCCTACGGCCTAAAGATCAGGGGCATCAAGGATAAAGGTGAGGTTGAGGCGGTTCTCAAGGAAATAGGGCTTGGTAGCTATGTCCATAGGGAGGCCCCCACCCTCTCAGGTGGAGAGGCCCAGAGGGTGGCCCTGGCCAGGGCGATCATCACCAAGCCCGAGCTCCTGCTCATGGATGAGCCCACCGCCAACCTGGATCCAAAGATGGCTGAGATCATAGGAGACCTCATCCTGCGCCAGGCCGAGGAGGGAGTGGCGGTGATCCTGGCCACCCACGACATGGGTCAGTGCCTCAGGCTCTCGGACAGAGTGGTAGTGCTGGTGAACGGCAGGGTATCGGCCTCCGGAAGATCAGAGGAGGTCCTAGGATTGTGGAAGAGATCCAACCCCGATGATTTCAGGGCGGTGGCGCCGTGGTAGGCAAATCGGATGAGGCGGCGGAAAGGGAAGATAGCTGCCTTCTAACGGATAGGCAGATAGAAGTCTTAAGGCTCAGGTTTCAGGGTCTGTCTCAGCGGGAGGTAGCTGAGACCCTGGGCACCACCAGGTCCAATGTGAGCATCCTGGAGAAGAGGGCTCACCAGAACATATCCAGGGCTAAAAGAACCCTGGAGCGGTGGAAGGAGATCCGGGCACCCATCTCCCTCAAGATTTTAGCCGGCACCGACATCTTCGATGTTCCCTCCATGATCTTCAAGGCCGCCGACGAGAAATCTATACAGCTTCCTGTAAACTCCCTGGAGGTCATAGATCAGCTCAGGACGAAGGCCCCCAAGCTCTTCAAGAAAAGAGCCCTGCCTGAGGATGTGCAGATATATGTCACCGGGAGCGGGGAGCTGCTGTCCGAGTATTTAAAGGGCGATTAGTTTTGCTGAACAGCTTTTATTGAACGATCTTTTACCGAGGGCCCTTAAGCCCGAATAGCTTTTTGCTGAATAGTTTCATTAATCTGTTAGCTGTGAGCGCATCCTATACCCTGGATCTCCTGGGAAGATCCCTGGAGTTCTCCATACAA
>CAZKWM010000198.1:0-4133 GCA_964556405.1 uncultured Methanotrichaceae archaeon
CACCATAGAGATATCAGGAAAACCCGTGGAGCTGCCTTACCGCCTGAACCTGGTGAAGGGCTGGAATTTGATAGGAGTCCCGTACAACAGGACGACGAGCATAGACCGCGTGATCGTGAGCGCCGAGCATAAGAGGTACAGCTATCCCCAGGCGGCCGCCAATGGGTATGTGTCCACCTTCATCTGGAAGTACGATGGATCGAGCTGGACCCAGGTGAGCGGCAATGAAACCTTGGAACCGGGAAAGGCTTACCTGCTCGAGGCCAAGGACGACTGCAGGCTCGAGTTCAGAAAGTAGCTCGGGCTGCCATCAATTTTTAATTTTTTTCTCTTTAAAAGATGAGGTTGCTCGGCTCAATAGGACAACAAATTTTGCAACTACCTTCCGCCCTGGAATACAATTTTTCCTGGATTCAGACATCAATTATGGAACTCCGGAAGAGAGCGATTTTGCTTACTGGCTCCAGGATGAATACCTCTATTTCAAGACCAAGGCCTTCGTATCCACTCTTCCCAAGAATATGCTGGCACATCCAAAGAGTTCCATCGCTTATATAGAACATGTGGATTCAGCCATGCTAGCAGGCTTTGATGACCCGAATAATCCCGATTTAAAGACCTTAAACAAACAATGGCACCCAAGAATGGCGCCCTTTACCAGAGGTGTGAGCATGCTGCTAGAAGGCCAGCCTGTAGGCCTAGCCATGACTTATATGAATAGATAAGTATAACATGGCAACGACAATAGCTTACGAATCTTCTAAATCTCATCAGGAATGGAACTGTGAAGGAGTAGGAATATGGCTGAACAGGTTTTAGAAACGTACATCTCATTGACATTGACCGATGCCAAGAACTTTATGGTCCTGGGAGAGCCGGCAGTTCGCATAAACCTACCAGCAGTGCAGTGAGACCCACTTTTTTATTTATTATTTTTATCCTACAAGAAAATTCACGAACGCCCTCCGGCTGCGCTGCGCTCATAATAGAATAATATAATCCGATCCATAAAAACAGATATTAACTTCATCTCTTCATCCTGTAGATTTCCCTCAGCACCTGCCTGTGAAGATCTGCCATGAAATCTCCCATGATGCCCAGCATCAATAGCTGTAAGCCCACTATGACGAAAATGGCCGTGAGGATAGTTAGAGGTATGTGTTCTATCCTTCCATTAAGCCAGTCCTTGAGTACTATGAACCCCGTAATGAGACCCAAAAAGCCGAAGCCCGAGCCTATCACCCCAAAGTAGAACATGGGGTTGTGGGTCTTGGCCATACGGTAGATGGTCAGGACGATTTTTAATCCATCTTTGAAGGGGTTGAGCTTGGTCTTGGTGCCAGCTACCCTCGGACGGTAGGTTATGGGGACCTCTATGATATCCAGGCCCTTCTTGATGCCCTCTATTGTCATCTCGGACTCTATCTCAAAGCCTGCGGTGAAGAGGTCCAGGCACCTGACGCCCTCCGTAGTAAAGGCCCTGTAACCCGAGAGTATGTCGGTCAGGAGTACGCCGTAAGCTGTAGAGAAAAGTCCGTTTATGAGTCTGTTTCCAAAGGCATTGAGCTTCTTTAAAGCCCCGCCCTCCAGCCTTTCGAAGCGGTTGCCGATCACATGGTCAGCCTTGCCTTTTATAAGAGGATCCAAGAGTAGATGGGCCTCTGAAGGCAGATAAGTCCCATCGCCGTCTATGAGCAAAATGTATTTCTGATCTATGAGATTGAAGGCCTCGGCCATGGCCTGGCCTTTGCCGCTACCAGACTGGATTACGACCCTGGCACCGGCCTCCTTGGCCAGCTCTTGAGTACCATCGGTGCTCCGGCCGTCTATGACCAGGATGTTCTCAAATCCCAGATCCTTGAAATCCTTTATTACCGGCGCTATGGAGCTCGCTTCGTTGAGGGTAGGTATAAGGATACAGACGTCTTGGAAGGTCACTGGACTCAGCTCTCTAGATTTACTTAAAGTAATGGGACCCGAGGCCATAAATAAATATGCCCCCTGAGGCCGAATCAAAAAATTTAGAGCTTAAGGCATTACAGCATCCAGAATCATCCTCTCAAATTTCTTCGCCTCGCCTTTAGGGTCTCCTCCTGTCGTCTCCACGTATAGGCGTATCAGGGGCTCTGTATTGGAAGGCCGAATAAGGGCGCTGTAATCCAAGGTCACCACCTTGAGTCCATCGGTGGTGTCGGGGTTTAGGGATGCCAGATCTCTGCTCAAGGTCTTCATGGCCCTTGCCACCGCCTCCTGGCCACCCTCTATTCTCACGCTCTTCTGAACGTAGGGGTAGTCGGGGATCTGATCGGCAAGCTCGGAGAGCCTCTGGCCATCGGAGATTATCTCGCCAAGGGCAAGGCTCATGGCAAAGGGATCGTCCGAGTACTGGAACTCGGGAAGGAAGAAGTGGCCGCTCCGTTCTACACCTAAAACCGCGCCCGAGTCCTTGACAGTGTTGGCCACGAAGACGTCTCCGACCATCTCCCTCCTGACCTTGAAGCCCTCAGGGGTCAGGAAATCCTCCAGGATGCGAGAACAGTCAAAGCCGGCGATGACCAGGTCCCCAGGATGATACCTTCTCCTTGCCAGGATTATGGCCACCTTCTCAGGGGGGATTACCCTGCCGAGATCATCTATGACTATTCCCCGGTCGGCATCGGGATCAAAACCCATGCCGTAGTCGGCTCCGTTCTCCACCACTGCCCTGGATGCAGCCTTGAGCGTCTCCTCACTGGGAGCCGGCCCTCTGCCCGGGAACCTGCCGTCCATCTCGGCATTGAGAACTATGGAATTAAAGCCGAGCTTCTGATAGAGGGGAATTACAGCTGATGCAGAGCCGTTTCCGACATCCAGGACGACCTTCATTCTTCGCTTGAAGCGAAGCTTTCCCTTGACGTAGTCGGCGTAACTGAGGACCGCCTCTTTGACATCGTTCTCTACGACCGTCCCCTGGCCCTTCAGGAAGTTTCCTTCTCTGTAAAACCTCATGATATCAGTCTGCCGGTATAGCAGGCCATAGCCGTCGCCTGTCCTGAATCTGACGCCATTGTACTCAGGAGGGTTGTGGGACGCCGATATGTAGGCAGCCGCAAAGAGCCCGTCCTTCCAGGTGATGAAGCTCAGGATGGCGATGGGCACTATCCCATAGGATTGGACCTCGCACCCCGTGCTCAGAATTCCCTTTACAAGCTCTCTCTGGAGATATGGGCCGCTAATTCTGGTATCCCTTCCCGTGCATACCTTTCCACCCTTAGCCCAGGAGCCAAAGGCCATGCCTATGCGTCTAACCTCGTCCTCTGTAACCTCTGTGCCGTAAATACCCCTAACATCGTAAGCTTTGAAGAGAGTCACATAAAGGGGTTGAAGTGCCAGATATAAAATAGTTTTCCAAAGATGGAAAAAGATTTGACGCCTATGGGCTGCTCCAACTACTCGACCAAGGGCTGGTTTGTCAGTATGATCTCCATGGAGGAGACATTCACGCTCTCCCCGCGGTCCCCAGGAATGCTCTCAGTCCCAATGGATATGTTCTTGATCTTCAGGTTGGGCATGAATCTGTTCCTGGCGATCTCTGCGGTATCCACCGCCCGGGATATGGACCTGCCCCTGGCCTTGAGGGTGACATCAGAGACGTTCTTGTTGAACTGAGTCATCACTGCCAGGACGTAGTTCATGACCGGCTTGCCTCCTACGAAGATCACTGCGCTCTCGTTCGTCGTGGTCGCCATGTCTTCTATCTTTTCTTTGCCATGTTATTAACCGTTTCTCTCGATAACCTCTCCGAAGGCAAAGTGGGGCTTTGCATCTTTAATCCTAACCTTAACCTCGTCTCCCAAGCACGTTCCTTTGACGATCACAGCAAAGCCGTCGATAAGAGCTACACCGTCCCCTGACTTGCCAAGGGATGTTATCTTGATGTCAAAGACCTCTCCGGGCTTCACCGGACGGCCTTTCAGGAGGTCTTTGGCCACCACGTACACCTCCGCGCTCTCCTTCCTGGAGGCGGGAGGGTGGTGTACCTTGACCCTGGAAAATTTTTTCTTAACGTGCTCAAGGTACCCGTTGAACATGTCGCCCTGGAATACCTTGGCCAGGAAGTTTCCTCCTGGTTTGAGAAGCTTCTCGGCCGTGGC
>CAZKWM010000199.1:0-4104 GCA_964556405.1 uncultured Methanotrichaceae archaeon
CAGATACCTCTTCACCGATATGCCCCTCATAACCCTCAACCATAAAGAAGGTATAGTCAAGATCTCGGCCCGGGGAAACAAACCCCTGATAGCCAAAGGCCTTGATCTCTCAGAGGCCTTGAGAAGGGCTGCCGTGTCGGTTGGGGGCGTTGGAGGAGGGCACACCGTGGCCAGCGGTGCATCCATTCCGCCGGGCACCGAGGAAAAGTTCCTATCCTGCGTGGATGAGATCGTGGGTGAGCAGCTCGGAGCTTCTGGGAAGGTCGCTGTGGGAACTGCCGGAGGGAGCAAGACTTGATTAAAACAAAGCTAACCCTTTGCGGCGATGGCGCTGCGAATGTGGCAGGGGCCATCCAGCCGGACAACCTGCCCAATATGGACCTCAGTACGGAGGGTGACTGCCTTATCTTTGAGTTCTGCACAGAGAAGATAGGGACGCTGCTATCCACCACCGATGATATTCTCATGAATCTGAAAGTTGCCGAAGAGACCCTGGAGACTTCAAGGGGCTAATCCAGTGTATTCCTAGTTTTTTGTATCAGCGTAATTTTACTCAACACTGCCTCTCAAATAAAATGATCAAGGGTGGCGGGCTTCGCAAAAGATATTAAAGCGGATGAATGCCATACCTACATCTGATTAGCTTTCGAGCGTAGGCTATAAGTGGTTAAGTTTAGTCGGGGGAGAAAGTCACCAAAGTATTTCATAAAATTTCGATGCCCGCAGGAATATGGCCGACGATTGGACGCAAAAGGACGCCAATAGCTTCAACAACAACACCAGGGCCCTGGTGGATGAGTATAACAAGTTGGCGGTGCTGCCAGGCTTATACATTAACGGCAACCTCAACCTTACTGAGAACATCGCCGACTCCACAGGCGTCACCGTGACTTATCATGCCTACAAGCTCTCGGAGAAGGCCGATCCCGAGAAGATAGACGGCTTTACCGGAGATCAGAGGTTCTTCTTGAGCTTCGCCCAGATGTGGAGGCAATCGAAAACAGATGAAGCCTCGAGAACCCAGGTCCTCACCAACCCCCATTCGTCTGCCAAGTCCAGGACCAACGGAATCGTCCCCAATGTGCCCGAGTTCTACCAAGCCTTTCCCGATGTCAAGCCTGGAGACTAACTCTACAAACCGCCTTCCAAGAGGCCTGTGATCTGGTAGACCCTGGCACATATCCCTCTTTTTTTCAGCGACCGTTGACGTTATATAATCTACACTAAATACTATTATTAATAGACATGAATTCGAGGAGAGAGATCAATGGAGGGTGATCTCTTGGCAAGCTACGTTCCAAGCTACCTTCGTATGCCCAGGGATGAGCTTGTGGAGAGGGCAGATAAAGCTAAAGCCCTGCTCAAGAAGTGCAGCCTCTGCCCCAGGGGGTGCGGAGTCGATCGCCTCTCCGGCAAGAAGGGTTTTTGCAGGTGGGAAGGCTGGCCAGGATATCGAGCTATGCACCTCACTTCAGCGAGGAGCCTCCCCTGGTGGGCATCGGAGGCTCCGGGCTCCGGTACCATCTTCCTGGCCGGGGTGCAACCTGGGCTGCGTCTTTTGCCAGAGCTACGAGATAAGCCAGGAGGACGATGGCATAGAGATCGAAGCCGAGTACTTGGCCAAGATCATGGTCTACCTTCAGGAGCTTGGATGTCATAACATGAACTTCGTGACCCCCAACCCATTTCGTGCCCCAGATTCTAGAGGCCCTGGTGATAGCTAGGAACATCGACCTGAAAGTCCCCCTGGTCTACAATTGCGGAGGTTACGAATCCCTGGAGACCCTAAAGCTTTTGGATGGGATCTTCGACATATACATGCCCGACATGAAGTACGGCTCTGATGAGATGGCCCTCAAATATTCCAAAGCCCACGTATACGTCGAGCACTGCCAGAAGGCATTGCGGGAGATGCACCGCCAAGTAGGAGATTTGAAGATCGAAAAAGGCCTGGCGATAAGTGGCCTTCTAGTGAGGCACCTGGTGCTGCCCTGTGGCATAGCCAGCACTCCATCCACTGTGAAGTTCCTGAGGGGCTTATCTAAGGATACTTACCTCAATGTCATGGCCCAGTACCACCCTACCCACAAGGCCGGGGAGTAACCCGAGATCAACAGGCCTATCACCACCAAGGAGTATAAGGGGGCAGTAATGCAGGCTATCGCTGCCGGTTTGGTCCGGGGGCTGGATATCTATTAATAGCCTACGCCTGCACGTAACTACAGAATGATTCCCTTCGAGTACCTCGAACACACCGCAGATGTCAAGTTCCGCGCTTACGGAGGAAGTCCAGAGGAGATGCTGAGCAACGCCGCCATGGCACTCTTCAATGCCATGATAGATACATCGACCGTAGAGGTCAGGGAGACCTGGAAGGTGGAGCTATCCTCCGACAGCCTGGAGCACCTGGCCTACGGCTGGTTATCGGAGCTCGTGTTCCTCTTCGAGACCGAATCTGCCGCCTTCTCGACCTTTGAAGTTCGCCTCCATGAAATAAAGGGAAGTTCCGGCAAGGAAAGCGCAGGCTGGAAGCTTTTGGCTGAGGTAGGAGGCGAGAAGATAGATCAGGTCAGACACTCCTTTGAGAATGAGGTCAAGGCCATCACCCTCCACCAGTTCGGGGTAAAGAAGAACAATCACTGGTGCTTACAAGTTGTTCTGGACGTGTAACTGATGTTAAACAAAATCAGCGATAACATCTACGAGGTGCCCGTGGGCTACAAGCCCAACATGAGGGTTGCTGGGAGGATCTTCGTCTCCCCTCCCCTCATGGAGATGATAGAGCCCGGAACCATAGATCAGGTGGCCAATGTGGCGAGCCTCTCAGGAATTGTCAAGTACTCCATGGCCATGCCTGATGCTCATTTAGGCTACGGCTTTCCCATTGGGGGCGTAGCTGCCTTCCGGGAGGAGAACGGCATTATAAGCCCCGGAGGGGTCGGCTTCGACATAAACTGCGGTGTTAGGCTTCTTCGGTCTAATCTAGAGTCCAAGAGAGTAGAGCCTATGATGATCCAGCTGGTGGACGCCCTCTTCCACGCCGTGCCCTCGGGCGTTGGAGCCACTGGAAGGCTCAAGGTATCAGATCAGCAGCTGACCGAAGCCTTCATATCAGGGGCTAAGTGGGCCGTGGAGCAGGGATACGGGGTGGAGGAGGACCTCGCCCACTGCGAGGAGAACGGGAACATGAAAGGCGCCGATCCCTCCCAGGTGAGCGATAGGGCCAGGAAGAGGGGCAGGCCCCAGTTTGGGACTCTTGGCAGCGGCAACCACTTCTTGGAGGTTCAAAGGGTCGAGGAAATTTATGATGAGGAGGTTGCCAGTAAGTTCGGCCTCTTCAAAGGTCAAACAACTGTCATGATCCATTGCGGCTCCAGAGGTGCAGGCCACCAGATATGCACCGATCACCTGGAGGTTCTCAGTAGGGCTGTGCAGAAGTATTGCATAAACATACCCGATAAGCAGCTTGCCTGTGCTCCCATAGGCAGCCCTGAAGCTGATCACTATTTCGGCGCCATGGTATGCGCCGCCAACTACGCCTGGGCGAACAGGCACATCATAGCCCACTGGACCAGGGAGGTCTTCGATAAGTTCTTCCCGGGATCTAAGCTGGATCTGATCTACGATGTGGCCCACAACGTAGCCAAGAGAGAGGAGCACGACGTGGATGGCCACCGAGAGAGGTTATATGTTCACAGGAAAGGTGCTACCCGTGCCTTCGGGCCCAGCAGGTCCGAGGTTCCCCAGGCATACAGGGATGTAGGCCAGCCAGTCCTCATTCCAGGGAGCATGGGCACTCCTTCCTTCGTCCTCTGCGGCAACGACAAGGCCCTTGGATTGACCTTCGGCTCGGCCTGCCACGGAGCAGGGAGGATCATGAGCCGTTCCCAGGCAAAGAGGACCTATTCCGGACAGGAGATCAAGGCCCAGCTGAGCAAGGCGGGAATATCTGTCAAGGCCACCAATCCAGCCATGCTCTCGGAGGAGGCGCCCCAGGTCTACAAGCCCTCCAACCAGGTCGTGGATGTGGTCCACAACCTGGGGATTGCCACCAAAGTGGCCAAGCTGGTGCCCTTAGGTGTATCGAAAGGATAAATCCGTCAG
>CAZKWM010000200.1:0-4018 GCA_964556405.1 uncultured Methanotrichaceae archaeon
TTACCGTGAAGTACTCTGATGGAAGGCAGGTCTCAGCTGAGAGCGATGGAACCTTCAGTGTAGTCAATGGATATTCCTTCTTTGCATGGAAGCCGACCTTTGGATATACCTCCTTCAAGATGGGCACAAAGCCACCTTACTCCTTCCACATAGGGTAAAGCCTGCGCCTCCTGCAGGCTTTGGCTCTTTTTAATGGGCCGGACCTTAGGGATTATAGTACTCTTTGTGTCTCCGTGGTCCAGCATTACCTTGCCCAATTATGCACCATGAAGGCAGAGTAGACACAGAGGACTAAACTGATTTTAATTTTGAGATACAGGCCAGTAGTAAGGCGAGCTGCCAGAAGGCAAGTTGCTAGCCAATTTGTTAGACGGGTTCCAAGGCGGTCTCTTTGATGGAACTTAGCTCAGGGTTACCTTAAGCACGCAAGGCTCTGATTTAAATCCATGATATTGACGCAGGCGATCCAAGGATTTGACCGGAATAAAAGCTGCCCAGGTGAGAGGGCGGGAGCGATAACCGCTCACTAGGAGGGCGATCTGCGGCCTGCAAATGTAGTTGCGTATAATCAAGTCAGGTTTACTTAAAGCTTTTGGTTTCATCCAAGCCTTTAGAGGTACGTTTCAAAAAAGTTAGGGTGAAGATTGTTTCATGCTGGAGCAGTGACGTTGGCTGCAGGAGCAGTGACGTTCCCTTCGGGCACGGTGATCATCTGGTTGCCGAAGTCCTTGCCGGTCACATTGGCTTTGGTCACGCTTATGGAGTAAGAGCCGCTTGCTGGGGATACGGCCTTCCAACCGCTGGGCACAACCGCAGTAACGGTGTAGCTTCCGGCAGCCAGGTTGGCGAAGGCGTAGCTGCCATCGGCAGCGGTGGTGACGCTTTTCTGGGCGGCACCGGTCAGGTCAACGGTCCAGCCTGCAAGGCCAACTTCTTTGGCGCCATTGCCCTCGGCATCACCGAAGACGGTTCCGGATATGGAGTAAGTGGCTGGTACGGCTGCTGGAGCTGCCGCGGGGGTTGCTGCTGCAGGAGTCTCAGCAACGGCTGTGGCTGCCTGGGTGGTTGGAGCGGTCTGAGCTACCTGCTGTACCTGATTCATCGATCCCAACTTGGCCACATTGGGGGCAGTCTGGGGCCCAAGGGCCTCCACGCCCTGGGTAGTGGGGGTGCTTATGGAGTAAGATACCGACCCGAGGGTGGTGAAAGAGTAGGGGGTCTTAGTTACTATGACCGCCGGCTGGACGGCACAGGGAGCAGCAGCCTCGGTGTAATTGAGCTCGTGAGCTGGTGTTCCTGACCCTATGCTGAAGTTAGCATGGGGTCCTACTGATATAGAGTAATTATTAGGGTTCTGGACCTGGATAGTATACCCCGTTGCAGGCGTTAAAAGGATAGCGGCAAGCAAGAGGGTTGAAATGGGCAAAACGCTCTTCATGATAAATCCTCCTATTCCTCGCTGCACTAATGATCGTGCCTCGAACATCCTCCCTTTTGAGAAGAACTGAGACCTGTCTACTCATTCTTCGTATATATAGACTTTCATACCGGCCCTCGTTGTAAAATGACGGCCAGGTGAGACCCATCACAAGGGATGGCTCCAAGCATGTCCTGCATACCCTCTCTGCAGACAGAAAAGGTCACGTCGGCTTTCCTGCAGGCCCCAGCCACCGCCTCCATGGTCCTCCTTCTGACCTCGCCCGGAAGGTAGAGGCTTCCACCCATCCTCTTGCCCTGGGAGAAAAGGGACTTAAGAGCCCCAGCCTGGTCAGGGAATTCAAGATAAATCCTCCTCAAGCTGTCAGGCCTGGCCTTGTAAGTGGAGGTGGTGACGTGCAAAGCTCCTGCACTGCAGGCGGCATCGACCAGCTCACCGATCTCTTGGGCGTTGATGAAGGGGATAATAGGGTCCATCCTCACGGCCACAGGAACCCCTTTTGACCTCAAGGCCTCCATGGCAAAAAGTCTCCTCTTGGGCAGTGGCGCCCCTGGCTCCAGCCTCCTGGAGAGACTCTCGTCCAGGGTGGTCAGGGTTATGCTCACGACCGAGGGCATCTGCCCCAGAATATCGGCATCTCTGCAGACGATATCTGATTTGGTGACCACCTGTATCCTAGCGTCTTTTTCTCTTAGAATCTCCAGGCATCCTCTGGTGAGTTTCAAGTCCCTTTCCACAGGAGGGTAAGGATCAGAACTGTTGGAGAGGGAGACAAGGCACCCTGGCTCCAATCTATCTCTTCCCAAGCGCCGCAGGAGGTCGGCCTTGGGTCTGCAGCTGGAGAAACGGGGTATATACGAGATGGCGTAGCAGTAGAGGCAACCGTGAGGGCACCCGGTGTAAGGGTTTAAGCTCATTTTGAGTGGGCAGGTACAGAGGGGATTTTTCCAGGGGTCGAAGGGTTTTAGGACCGATGGCATATCTCCTCTAATTTCTTGGGCCCATCAGCCTCTTCCAGGGTAGAACCAAGGATGCCTTTGATCCGTGGCAGGCGAAGCTTATAGCCATTGCCGTCCTTACGATCCCCTTTTATGAGGACCTTGAGGACGATCTCAGGGGAAACGTCCATCCTTCCGTCGGATCTGGATACCTCCCGCCTTTCCAGAGCCCTGATCAGAGAAAGAGCCTCAGAACCCGTTAGATCTGACCCGGCCAAGCCGAGGTCAGCATAACTACCATCCTTACCTATACCCAGGAGAACCCTGGTCACAATCCCTTCCGGCCCATACTCGGCCCCGAGGGCTACCGCCTTAAGAATCTCCCCCGGAGAGGCCAGGTAGAAGTCGACCTTGCTCACAGCGCCAGGACTGTAAGGAGCCTTTGGATCTCTGTAGATCAGACCACCTAGACCTGAGATCAGCGAGTGCCGATAGTAGTCTTCGATCTCTTTCCTGCCAGTCAGGTAACTGTAGGAGGTGGTGAAAGCTCCAGGAGATGGCACCTCTCTAGCATCTCCTAGAACCGAGATCAAAAGATCCAGACGCTCCTGGTAAGGCATTCCTAGAAGGCTTCTTCCATCCAGGTAAAGGAGGTCTTGGGCAGCCAAGGCCGGAAGGATGCTGCTTCTCCTAGAGAGATGCCTGCGGTTGGCGTACCTCACCACCTCGACCTGATCCAGGAGCTTTCCCTCATGAAGGCACAGAAGCTCGCCCTCCAGCACCAGGTCGCATCCCAGTTTCTCAAGGCTTTTGGAAAGAAAGCTCATGGCAGGAGTGAGGTTTCTCATTCTCTGGCTGTAGATATGCAGCTGCGATCTCACCAGGTGAGCCTGAACCCTGAGGCCCCGATGCCTGATCAGGTACAGGCCTTTCGGCCTCTCATCTCTCTGGGTAAGGATCATGGGACGGACGGGCCTCGGAGGCTCAAAGCTTATATTCTCTCCATTGATCAGGACCTGGGCTGTCAATCCCAGGTCAGGCACAAGGCTGTATGCTTTGAGAACGATCTCTTCCTTGAGCTTCAGTGCCAGGGAAAGAGCTGAAAGGACCGTCCTTGGCCCAAGCCCCATGCCCAGGCCTCCCACCGCCGTCCTGGATATGTACCTGGCCTCACGGGGTGTTGCCTCCAAAAAAAGGCCTTTGAGAATGGCCTCTTTCCTGCGCTCAGAGCCCTCTCCTCTCTGCCTGGCAAAGCGCCTCAGGCCCTCATACACCGTCAAAATATCCAGGGGCTCGGAGGATATGGGCCTTTGAGACCTTCGACGGAGGGCAGCCTCAGCTGCATCCCCAACCCCTGCCCTTCCCAGGGCCTTAGGCAGCTCCCCAGATGAGATCTCCCTCAAAGCCCTGAGGACAACTTCAGGTCCGGTCCTCATATCTAAGCCCTCCCAGGGCGGCCACAGGGCTCCGTTGAGGAGCCTCACGGCCTTGGGCAGGTCTTCAGCAGAAGTTTCCTGGAGGAGACCTGCCGCAAGCTTAACCTTGCGGCTCCTGCCCACGGAGGACGCCTCCTCCAGAATAGAGGCGATCCTCAGATAAGGGAGCATCTACCTCCCGATATTTATCTTCTTGAGGTTCGAGA
>CAZKWM010000201.1:0-3943 GCA_964556405.1 uncultured Methanotrichaceae archaeon
CAGGTCGCACGTATTCTCTACATTAAATTCAGGGAGTACCTGGAGAAATGGGACGTAATCGAGAACATTTTCTCCCAGAAAGCAATAAACCAAGGATCTTTCGATCACGCGAATCTTTAGTGTATGTAAGAACATAAAGCACCTTGCCATGTTAAAGGTTACCAGTTAAGGGATAAACGATTAATTGAGAGTCTTATTTGAACGGTCCCTCAGTTTAGACTGACACCATTTATTTAAACATAGCTTTCATAAAGCAGATCCCTGAATCATTCTCCTTTTGGAGATCGAATCTCGCCTTGCGAAAGAGCTGAAATACCGGTGCGTTATCCATTAGAACTTCTGCCGTAAAACCCAGAAGCCCCTGTTTCTTGGCCAGGTAGGCCAGATAAGATAGAAGCTCAGCTCCGAGTCCCTGCTTTTGCCATTCGTCCCTGACCAAAAGTCCTATATCCGCCGTGAGGAGGTCGCGGTTGACGCTGTACTGCCCCATACCCACGACTATGTCCCTTCCCTGATGCTGCTACCACAGCGAGTATGATCATCTTCTGGGTATAGTCCAGAACCATAAAACCCTGAAGATCCTCATGGGGCATCTCCCACTTGGCTGAGAAGAACCTGCTGTAAAGGCTATCCCTGGAGAGGGAGTAGAAGAAACCTTTGAGGAGAAGCTCATCGGTGATCTTGACGGGCCTTAAAAGTACCTGGAGGCCAATGCTAGTGGTCCTGTTGATCTACAGTCCCTCAGGGTAAATACCTTTATCTCCTGGAACGAATGCCTGATCCCTGTAGATGTAACCCATCTTTTTAGCTTCGTAGATAAGTCAGGGCCTGAACTTGGGATTAGCTATGGCTATGAGATCCATAGCCCTCTCTCTTATGCTCTTTCCCTGGAGGTAGGCTATGCCGTACTCCGTCACCACATAGTGGATATCTCCCCTGGTCAGGGTGACCCCAGATCCTTCTCTGAGGCAGGGAACTATCCTGGAGACCTCATCGCCCTTGGCAGTGGACGGCAGGGCCAGGATGGTCTTTCCTCCGGGGGCCAGGACCGCTCCCCTCATGAACTCGGCCTGGCCGCCTATGCCGCTATAGAATAGTTTTCCCAGAGATTCGGCTGTGGCTTGGCCAGTGAGATCCACCCCCTATGGCGCTGTTGATGGCGGTCATGCCCTCGTTTTTGGCTATAACCAGAGGATTGTTGGTGTAATCTATGGTCCTGAACTCTATGGCAGGATTATCGTTTATAAACTGGTAGATGGACCTGGAGCCCATGCAAAAGGTGGCTATCGCTTTTCCCTGATCTATGCTCTTTTTGGAGTTGTCTACTGCTCCGGTCTTCATGAGGTCCGCCAGGCCGTCGCTCAAAAGCTCGGTGTGAACCCCCAGGTGCTTTTTGTTTTTAAGGCACGGGATATTATGGCGTTGGGGATGCTTCCGTATCCCACCTGGATGGTGGACCCGTCCTCCACGATCCTGGCGACGTACTTGCCTATCTTCTCTGCCTCCTCTCCAGGAACGGCCTCCAGGTACTCCATGAGGGGCTCGTCCCAAGGAACGGCAAAATCGATGCCGGGTCCATGGAGATGACGCCGTCTCCTTGGACCCTGGGCATGTGGGAGTTGATCTGGGAGATCACCATGGAGGCGCTTTCCATGGCCGCCCTGGTTATGTCCACACCAATTCCCAAGTTGGGGTTTCCATTGCAGTCGGGGGGCGATGTTTGGATCAAGGCCACGTTCAGTGGAATTCTACCGGTCTTTATGAGCCTCGGCACTGAGGAAAGGAAAGCCGGAGTGTAATCCGCTGCAGTGGAGTTGAGGGCACCCCTGGTGCTCTCGCTTATAAAAAAGGAGTTGAGCCTGAAGTTCTGCTTGAACTTTTCGTTGGCATAAGGGGCGACGCCCAGGGTAACTATGCTTATCACCTCGGCATCCACCAGGACCTTGGGATTCTTCTGGACGTAGCTTACTAGAGTGCTCACCAGGTAGCTGGGGCTCGGCGCAGCCTGTGCCTACGAAGATCCTGTTTCCAGGATGGATTCTGTCGAAGATGATCCTCTCAGAGGCGAACTTCTCAGACCAAGCGCTACTGACTTCGTCCCTTTTTCCAATCCCTAAAGCTCCTCAGCTTTTGGAGATAATCTTTCAGCAACGTACAAAAAACCGATGCCTGGAGCAGTGATTATACCGATTAAACGTTCTATTTTTGATTGAGATGTACTAAAAAGGTAAACAAAGTAAGTTAAGTTTCCGCTTCAGCTGTTAAAATATAATGATTGGAACTAAAGAATATAAAAAGGCCTCTGCCAAACATCAGCCTGTTCTATAGACTTTGTTGAATGCAGCTATATTTTCAGGAGAACCAAGGACAGCGGCCACGTCCCCACGGGCTATCACTGTGCATCCATCTATATCTAATATTACCTGACCCCGTCTATCTATGGCAGCTATCCTGCAGCCAAATCTCTGTAGAATCCTGAGCTCCCCAAGAGACCTTCCAGCCAGCTTGGATAGCCCTCTGATTTCCAGCCTTTCTAGCTCCAGATCCTGATAAAGTAGGTCCAGCTCCTCGCCATCATCCTGGGCAGCCCTGGCCAGGATGCGGCTGGTTAAAAGGGATACCGAGGCCACGTAATCCGCCCCCGCCATGTAAATCTTATCCACCGATCTGGCGCGGTTCGTCCTGGCCACTATGAAGGCCTGAGGGTTCAGGTTCCTGGCCAGGAGGGTGGCATAGATGACATCAGAGTCGCTGTTGAGCATCACTGCCACACCTACAGCCTCCCTAATACCAGCCATCTCCAGGACCTCCTCTGAGGTGCCATCGCCGATAACGCTTGGAAAAGGCAGATCTTTAAGCTCCCTCTTGTCCACGACCACGGGCTTTATGCCCTTATCCACCATGACCCTGCAGATGCGCCTGCCCACATCGCCGTAACCCAGGAGGATCAGAGGACCAGCCCTGCTTGATCCAACCGTCAGGTTCCTGACTCTGGTAAGCTGTTCAGCGCTTCCCGCAGCCATCAGCACTGAGTTGATCTGTATGACGTCGTCCTGCCCAGGATAGGGGTTGAAGGCTCCTTTCTGCCAAAGCCCTATAATTCCCTGGATAGGCTCCTTGAAGGAGGACCTGAGGGACGAGATGCTCCTTCCCACCAAAGGGCTTCCCGGATAGATAGGTAGCTCTGCCAGAAGGACATCCCCAAAGAGCTTTATCGCTCCGGGAAATACGCCTTTTTCAGGGGGTGTGGCTATATGGGCCACGAAGGCCCCAAGGAGGGTCTTGGGGGATACCACCCTGGCAGCCCCGGCGCAGCTCAAGAAAGGAGCCTTGGTCAGATCATCCGCCAGGGCGATGATCCTAGCCCTCGTCATCTCCTTGACCGTCAGGATGACCTCGGCATTGAGCTCCTCCCTCTCATTGGCTATGAAGAGCCGGGATGTGCCTGCACCTGCCCTCTCCAGCACATCTTTCTCAGAGGGATCTCCCCAGATGGTTGGGTACCTTTCGTAAATGCCCCTGGCGGCTTCCTCGGACCTCTCTATCACCACGAAGGGAATTTTTAAGGCCGAGAGCCTCTCCACCAGGACCTCTATCGCCGAGCTGTACCCTGAGATGATCACGTGATCTTTAAGCTTAGACGGCGCAGATGTTGGCACCGATCTTATCAGGCTCTCAATTATCGGCGTGACAATGAGAGGCAGAATCACAGCCCATAGGATGGCTATCCCCGAGAGGGTTATTGCGATGGAGAAGAGCCTGCCTAATGGGCTGCGAAATACTATATCGCCGTAGCCGAGAGTAGTTATTGTTTCCATTACCCAGTAGACGGCAGTTTGGACATCGGCATTCTGGGGCTGGCCATCGTAATCCATCAAAACCATGAATAAGACGCTCTGTACGGCCACCAGAAGGACTACTCCCAGGATAAGCTTGAGATTTC
>CAZKWM010000202.1:0-3899 GCA_964556405.1 uncultured Methanotrichaceae archaeon
GGCAGCCTCTGAGGAATCCATCCTCTCGTGGACCTCAAAGGCGAAGTCTTAACAAATGTCCCGTCGAGCGGTTAGGGGATGAAGGATTAACATGGGCAGTAACATGGGCGTCACCTTAAAAGATTGGATCGAAGAGGAGTGGGTTGCGGCCCTCTCCATGCTGGGCTTGATAATAGTGTGGCAAGCTTCTGCCATGGCGATAAATGATACTCTGATATTGCCAAGCTTCCTCCAGGTTCTTGAAGCCTTAACCGATGTCTGGCAAGTGATGCTCTCCCAGGATCTGCCCACCAGCCTTCTACACTTCGGCATAGGCATGGCTGCCAGCCTCCTGGTAGCCCTGCCCGTGGGCATGATAATGGGATGGTCCAGGTTTGCCGACAGGGTCCTGGATCCCATGGTGGAGGTCATAAGGCCAATACCTCCCCTGGCCTGGATTCCCTTTGCCATCATCTGGTTCGGCCTGACCCAGCAGGCGGCGGGGTTCGTAGTCTTTACAGGCGCAGTCTTTCCCGTGCTCATCAACACCTACGTGGGCTTCAGAAGCCTTCCAAGGGTCTACGTGGAGTCAGCCATGGTCCTTGGTGGAACTAAGGATATCGATCTTATTAGGTACGTGGCCTTTCCCTATGCTCTGCCGTCCATTGCCGGCGGCGTGAGGATCGCCATGGGCATAGCCTGGATGGTCCTAGTGGCGGCGGAGATGTTCGGGGTGAGCACGAGCGGCCTTGGCTACAAGATCTGGTACAACTACTCCCTTCACAGGATGGATTACGTCCTTCTGTACATGATATGCCTGGGCGTGATCGGCCTTCTCATGGACCTGACCTTCAGGTACCTGGTGGAAGATAAGCTGCTCAAGTGGCGGGTGGGGCTGACCCAATAATCCAATTAACGTTTTTTAAATCAGCGAATTTAGAGGGATCTAGAATAAAAGTAGGGTGAAGGTCAGGGCAGCTCTATCGTTCCCACTACCCTGAGCTTTCCGCCCTCAGGATAGGTTAGAACTCCTCTGTCCCCTGGCCTGTGGACTAGGACCTTGTCTAGGACCAAGGTTAAATTGGGCTTGTGGTAGTCTCCACCAAAGGTGGCCTTGGCAATCCTGGCAGGGACGTTCTGCATCCAGTGGCCCAAGTGAAGGACCATGCCTTCCTTCAAGGGCGATGGCCAGTACTTGACCAGCTCAGCCTTGGACTCCAGGTAGGAGATGGACTTGATGGTCTTGTCGTTGGTCAGGACCGTCCCCCTGTCTATGTCCTCCAGCTCCACACCCTTCAGGGCCATGCCCGTCCTATCCCCGACTCCTGCGCAGTCGAAGTCAGCATCGTGCTTCTGTATGGACCTGATCTGGGCGGTCTTTTCCCCTGGAAGGACCATGAGCTCGTCGTGCTTCCTTAGGTTTCCCTCCTGAACGCATCCCAGAACCACTATGCCCACGCCCTTGACATTAAAAAAGTGGTCTACGGGCATGGCCCCTACTTGGGAGTCGCAGCTCTCTTTCAGAGCTAAGGCCTGCTCAAGAAGCGCCTCTCTGATGGCGTTCTTGTCGTCATCCATGAACTGATATCCTTCGACCGCGGTGCCCTTGATCAGGGGTGCCACCTGCTCCCTAGCCAGGAAGTTTCTTAGGACCACTATGCCATCTTTGATGCCCAGGCAGTGGAGCATGAGCACCTCCTCGCCGAAGGCAGGGCTGATGGCATCCACCACCAGTATGGCCTTTCTGGCCATGGAGGTGGCGTAGAAGAGGGGTGAGAGCCTCTCAGGGTATCGGCTGGGCTCTATGAAGGTAACGGTGGTCTCTCCTTTCTTCAGATTGTAGAATGTTAAGTCGCTGGTTGTTCCCTTTTTGCCGAGATCCTTGGCGTAATCCGGCACTCCGAGGACAGCCACGTTGAAATTAGCCATGGAGGCATGGAAGGTTCGCGGGATAATAGGTTTTGCGGTTTGAAGGGTATTTATACGAAAGTCCCCAAGGGAGGATGATGTGCGGAGCGGATCTATCTGAACTGGAGGCGATGGAGGGGGGTCCAAAGAATGACCAAAAGAAGGATAAGAAGGGGGATGACTGCTCCGATCAGCCCGGTAATTTCGGCGAAGATGGTTCTAAGTAAAGAATCCTACCCCGGCAGATCTCAAGCCTCTATGCGAGGCCCGCCCGAAAGGACGATCGCGGGGCCTCAAGGGCCTCCCAAGCACGCCTGGTAGGTATTGACCTGCTAGACGAGAAACATCTTTTCTTTCAGCCGGGACAGAATCGGCTCCAACCGAACTGCCCTACCATAGCACTCGGTGGCCCTCCTCGTATCTGCCCAGGGACCAGAGGGCATTGCCCTTGGTAGTTTCAAGCTAGAGGGTCCTTGGGATTTAAGAGAAGAGCTTTATCGTGGCTGTTTTAACCTACCTTTAATATAAATTTATTGAAAAGTATAATAAGGAAGATAAATCCATAGCGTAGATCAGGAGTATTTTTTGGGCATGCTATACCTCACTTATCCACTTTATTCTTACCACATTAGGCCATCATTCAAAACATATTTAATAAATAACGTATATAAGTACACGTAAAGGGGCTCTAACACCTCGCATCGAACATAGAATCCCCTGGAGGCGATGGAGTTGGCGAAACAGACTATTAGGGATGACAGCATTGGCAAGGTGATAGATGAGATAGGCACCGGGCCCATGTGCTTTACTCAGAATAATCTGAACGACATCAGGGAGGCCATTCTCGAGGGTGGCTGGACCGCAGCCCAGGCCAAAGCAGCCCAGTTCGTTGGAACGGACGGGTATACCGATCTTCTGCGCATCATGGAGATCATGCAGAAGCACCGCTTGAGCGAAGAGGCTGCAGCGGATATTCTTCAGAACCTCCCTCAGATAAGGGTTGGGCACTACTAGAGCTCTGTATTCAAGTCAATTCTCCACTATCTTTTTACAAGGGGTCTAATTCAGTATGCTATGGCCTTTTCCCTCAGTGAATTTTGATATTTTTTGAAGTTATTGGAATTGGGCCTTGCCATGGAAGTGTATCCGCCTAGGCATCAACAACCATAGATGCGCAAATCTTATATATTTAGCTGTTTCTTAGTCATTGGAGCACAAAAATATACATTAACCATGGTGATTCACTTGCTTTACCTTCAACAGATAGTGGAGGGCCGAGACCTCGAAACAGACGAGGCCGAGAACCTCTTGGGAGAGATATTCAATGCCGCCACCGATGCCCAGATCGGGGCGCTTCTGGTAGCTTTGAGGATGAAGGGCGAGGCCGTGCCCGAGATCGCAGGCCTTGCCAGGAGGATGAAGGCTTCGGCCGTGAGAATCCATCCCAGGGTTAATGGCACTCTTGTAGACACCTGCGGAACCGGCGGCGATGCCTCCAACACCGTCAACGTGAGCACGGGTGCAGCCATAGTGGCCGCCTCCTGCGGCGTGCCCGTGGCCAAGCACGGAAACTACGCCATAAGCTCCAGGTGCGGCTCAGCCAACGTCCTCTCTGAGCTTGGGATCAACATCTCGGCCAAGCCTGAGGAGGTCGAATCCTCCATAGAGACCCTGGGAATTGGGTTCATGCTGGCGCCCATCTTTCATCCCTCCATGAAGAGGGTGGCCCAGATACGCAAGGAGGTGGGCATAAGGACAGTCTTCAACGTCCTCGGCCCTCTGACCAACCCCGCCGGAGCTAAGGCCCAGGTCATGGGCGTTTACGATCCTAGACTTTGTCCGAAGATGGCCCATGTTCTGATGGTTCTGGGATCTGAGAGGGCCATGGTGGTCCATGGGTGCGGCATGGATGAGATCACCAACACGGGAGAGACGACCATCTCTGAGCTTAAGGATGGGTCCGTGGAGAGCTATATGCTGCGGCCCGAGGACCTGGGATATCCGAGAGCCTT
>CAZKWM010000203.1:0-3887 GCA_964556405.1 uncultured Methanotrichaceae archaeon
AGAGGCTTGGGTTAAGGGTACTGATTGGACCTGAGCCTGAACCTAAACCCGATTCTATTGGCCTGTAGCTCTCCTTGACCTTGTAGAAAGGCAGGCGGGAGGCTATGGCCATGATGCCCGTCGTAAGAAGGATCAGCCTGATGTCAAAGCCCTCACTCCAGAGGATGTAGGCCAGGGCTGACCCAAGGGCTGTCCCTGACGAGTCCATAGCCCTGTGAAGGCCAAAGTCCCTGCCCATGGTCTTCGTCTCCGTGGACTCGGAGATCATGGCGTCCCTAGGAGCCGAGCGCTTGCCTTTGCCGCCTCCTCTCTATGGCCTTAAGGAAAAAGACCTGCTGCCACGTAACGGAGAATGCAAGAATGATATTGGCTATGGCGTAGAGGGCATAGTCACCCACTACCAGGGGCTTTCTTTTACCCAGCCTGTAGGACCAGTAGCCTGCGAAGATCTTGAGGATGCTCGGTATCCCATCGCTGATTCCTCCTATCAGCCCAACGGCCTGCAGCCTTCCGCCATGGGAGGCTATGAAGAAGGGTAGTATGGGTTGTATGATCTCGCTACTGATGTCGTTGATGCGTCTGCTCATGCCCAGAAGAACTATCTTTTTCCTCTGGTCTTCTCATTGTGTCGATTCACATCTTCGCAGATATCTTGGGACTCTGGACGCGCCACGGCCACGGACCTGCCATTGGGACCCATAAGATCTGACTTTGATATCAGCATCTAACTGGGGATACGAAAGAATAAAATCCTCGTAAATCTCTGACCATCGATGAAGGAGATGCCATGAGAGTTCTCGTTAGCGACTCCCTAGCCGAGGAGGGAGTAAAGAGGCTTGAGACTGGAACAGAGGTGGATGTATTAACCAACCTCTCCCACGAAGAGCTGGTCAAGCGGATCAAAGACTATGATGCCCTGGTGGTCAGAAGCGGCACCAAGGTCACTGCGGATGTCATCAATGCCGCAGATAAACTCAAGGTCATAGGCAGAGCAGGCGTCGGCGTCGACAACATAGATGTGGAGGCTGCCACCAAAAAAGGAATCGTTGTCCTAAATGCCCCGGGTGGAAACACTATATCCGCAGCTGAGCATACCATAGCCATGCTGCTGGCTGTAGCCAGAAATATCCCACAGGCCAATGTAGCTCTGCACAATGGAGAATGGAACAGGAAGAAGTACACAGGAGTGGAGTTCTTCAACAAGACCATGGGCATCGTAGGCCTGGGAAGGGTTGGAGCCGAGGTTGCTACCAGGATGAAGGCATTTGGCATGCAGATTTTGGCCTACGATCCCTTCATAACCGAGGATAAGGCCAATCAGCTGGGGATTAAGCTCACCACCGTGGAGGACATAGTTAAGAATGCCGACTTCATAACCGTCCACACTCCTCTGACCAATGAGACCAGGAACCTCATAGGGGAAAAGCAGTTTGCCATGATGAAGCCCGGCGTCAGAATTGTCAACTGCGCCAGGGGCGGCATCATCAACGAGGCCGATCTGGCCAAGGCCGTAGCCGAGGGAAAGGTGGCCGGAGCCGCCATCGACGTTTTCACCAAGGAGCCGCCGACAGGCAGCCCCCTACTCGAGCAGGAGAGGATCCTCACCACTCCACACCTTGGGGCATCCACCGCCGAAGCCCAGATCAACGTGGCCATAGCCGTGGCCGACCAGATACTGAAAATGGCCAAGGGCCAGCTCCCCACCACCGCCATCAACATGCCTGCCATTTCTCCGGAGACCATGGCGGTCATGGAGCCCTACATGAAGCTGGCAGAGAAGATGGGAAAGCTGATAGGCCAGCTCTCAGGAAAACGTTTCAATGAGCTGGAGATAATCTACGGCGGCAGCATTGCTGATAAGGATCTGAAGCCTGTGACCATCTCAGCCGTAAAAGGCCTCCTGGACAGCCTGGGCAGGAACTCCAACTTCGTCAACGCCATAGGCCTCCTCAAGGAGACCGGAGCCAAGTTGGTGGAATCCAAGACCGATACCATAAACGGCCACAGCAACATCATAACCATGAGGCTTCGCGACAAAGACCAGGTGATATCGGTGAATGGCACGGTCTACGGCAACAAGGATAGGAGGATCGTCCAGCTCAACGACTACAAGGTCTACATACCCTCAGAGGGTAATTTGATCATAGCTACCCACGAGGATAAGCCCAACATCATAGGCCCCTGCTGCACTGCCCTTGGCGCGGGTGGCATAAACATCGGCGGAATGCACGTGGGCAGGGCTAGCGAGGGAATGCCTCAGCTCATGATCCTCAATGTGGATCAGCCGGTTCCCGAGGAGACCTTGGTCAGGCTCAGGGCGGTTCCGGGAGTCTTGAGCGCCAAGCTTGTGATCCTTTAACTGGCGATATAACCTACGACGTGCAGAAGTTCTAAGGGTGGATGGGAGGCGGGACTTTATCTGCTTCCTCTTTTCCCTTTTGCTTTCTCAAAATCACAAAGGCACAAAATATAGAGGATTTGCTTGATTAGCCTAGCTTTTTAAAAAAATTATCAAAATAAAAGATTTGTGGAAAGGCAAGTTCGCACTATAGGGTCAGTTCACAGCGATTTTAAGCTTCTCCACAAGCTCCGGCCTGATGGAGCTTCTCCGATCCCCGCCGCAGACAACACCCCTAACGCCAATTATATCAGGATTGAGCCTCTTTAGCATCTCGAGGTGATCGAAGCCTATGGTCCCCGCCACGGCCACCTCTAGCCCCATCTTATGGCCCAGGGATATGAAGCTTCTCAGATCCTCCTCGCTCATGAACTCGAAGGTAGATCTCCCATCTTTCTTTGCCGTATCCACCATGACTAAATCAGCCCCGGCATCCCTGGCTACCGCGGGCAGGAGCATGGGTGACAGGGAGCCGGCCCTGGCATAATCAGAATAGGCAGCGGACACGACCTTTTTTCTAGGATCAAAATCCTTGACGGCCCTGACTATGCCCTCCATCATCTCCCTGGCCTGGTCCTGGGTTTTTGCTCCCAGGAGGCCGGCCTTAACATAATCCGCGCCGACCATGGCTGCGCCGAGTGCAGCCAGGCTTGCAGTGCCCGGCTTGAACTCCAGGTCGCCTATGGTTGCGCTTACAGGAACTTTACCTGCTGCAAGCTCTGCCACCGCTTTTATAGCCCAGGGAAAGTTCGCCCCCAGGGACCCCTCCTTGGGGTTCTTCACATCTATGATATCTGCGCCGCCGGACAGGGCCGCCCGGGCTTCATCCAGGTTCATGGGACTAACCAACAACCTCATATCGATCCAATCCTGAGGAAACTAGAATGGAGTGCGTTTTTGTCCTCGACATATTTAACGACGCGGTAGTCCACGCCATTAAGGGGGAGAGGGCCAGGTATGAGCCCGTCCACAAGCACAGCCGGATCGTGGACAGCTCGGACCCCCTCAGGGTCCTTGAGCAGGTGAGGCCAAAGAAGGTTTATGTGGCAGATCTAAACCGGCTCATGGGCCCTGGGGATAACCTAAAGGCCCTGAAGGCTATATCCCTTCATGTCGAGACCATGGCCGACGTGGGCATCGCCCAAGAGAAGGACCTTTCTTTTCTCCCGGAAAAGGCAATTCCCGTGCTCGGGACTGAGACGGCATCCTTGAAGCTCATGAAGGCCATAGCAAGCCAGAGGCCTGCTATAGTTAGCATCGACATGAAAGCCCGACAAATAATAACTCGCGACACCCATCTGGCCATGGGTCCCCTGGACGTTCTTTTGCAGCTCAATGGCCTGCCAATGGAAGCCATAATATTACTGGAGCTGGATAGAGTAGGGATGTCTTCGGGCATCGATGAGGCTTTTCTTGCCGAGGCAGTCTCAGCTTCATCTCATCCCCTAATATTGGGTGGAGGGGTGAAAGGAGTAAAGGATCTGGAAGT
>CAZKWM010000204.1:0-3861 GCA_964556405.1 uncultured Methanotrichaceae archaeon
CAGACCAGTTTATCTTTTCCAGTCTCAGCCATCCGTTCTCGGAATAGCCATATCGCTCCAGAACTACTGGCTCAAGGCCGAGAACGAATTATCTGAAGCCTTCGATAAAGCTTTTGATATTGTACCTCAGATCCGGACTGTAGCCACCCTCCAGCACAGAAAACCTCCTTCCCTCACAGGTCTTTTCTGAGGCATATTTAATTGCTTGCCCGATTTTACGGAAGTCATCATTGGTAAGAAGCCTTCCCCAATCTTCTATGTAGTTATCAAAGCCTGCAGACACACCCAGCAAGTTATAGACCGTGCTCTCCAAGGCCTTCTTCACCTCTTCTACATAGCCTCTGTTATCTATCTTAAGATATTCACAGTTGATGTCTATAGATGCCGGATTCATTATGGTGATATCCCTGGCCCCTCGAAAGATGCTCACTGTACCATCACCGAAGTGTAGATCAATATCGAGTATCAGCACCTTGCCTGCTCTCTTCCTTACCCTTTCCACGGCTATGGCCATGTTGTTGAAGTAGCACATGCCCCACGATCGGTTGGCAGAGGCGTGGTGTCCTGGAGGCCTCACCAGGGCGAAGGCCGGCTCTCCTGATAGGGCTAATTCAGCGGCCTTTATGGCACCCCCGGCAGCACAGGCGGCAGTATCGTAAAGTCCCCTGGCCCTGACCTTCTCTATGTGCTCTATGCCATGGATGCTCTTTATATCTTGAAGGTCTGCGGCCTTTGGCTCTACAAACTGATATCCTTCATACCTCAAATATTCTGCAGTCAGGCGGACCCTATCCGGATTCTCCACGGGATTGGAGATATAAGGCTCTTCATATCTCATGTCATATACTATTCTCATAATTGCCCTTGCCTTAGTTGGTCATTCTCGATTGGCGACCTTTTGCGAGCAAATGCATCTCTACCTTCTTAATCCTCACCCATAAGAGCGGAGGACCATTGTTATCGCGAAATAACGCCCCTTGGAAGCCGTTCTCTAGGAGCTTCATCAAGATATCAGACCAATAAAGAGAGTAATCTCTGCGGCCTATTGTATATTTTAGGGCAAAGTAATTATAAAAATTACTTCTCCAGGAACTTTGTCGGAATTGGAATGGCTGCTGCAACACTGATTCCTTACCGCAGGAGGAACGCCGTATACGTCACCATAGCAGGGGCTGGAGACATACCTATCGATAAGGGATCCGATCTGTATAGAAATCTAGTAAAAGCCCTCCATGATCTTGGAGATGTAGGTGTCACCGTGTAGGTGGAGATGAGGTATCTTGTGCTACTCATAGTCAAGGCTTACGTAAAGCTGATGGATGGATACCTCTGGGAGGCGGTAGAGCCCCGTATCAGAGCCGCCTTACAAGACGTCTTCGGTTTCGAGAGGACGGATCTGGGAAGAAGTACCCTTCAAAGCGAGGTGATCAGCGCCATTCAGGGAGTAGAAGGTGTGGCTTATGTCGACCTGGCCATACTGGAAGGCCTGCCTAGCACTATAACTCCCTACGGCCTGGAGGCCTTTTTGTCGGGGCTTAAAGAAGGCAATCCCAGGAAGTACATCCAGGCAGAAAGGGCCAGGATAGACCCTTAGAAGGGCCTTCTGCCTGCTCAGCTGGTTATCTTAAGCTCCGATCCAGTCCTCGAGGGTATGCTCATCCTCCTAGGAGGTGAGATCTTGAAGGGAAGTATCAGATTGAAGGATTTTCTGCCTGCCATATACAGGCAAGACGTTGAAGGATCAGGGTGCCACTTATGCTCTCTTCTGGATGTCATAGAAGAGCAAGCCAATTTAATAGAGAATGGCATCGGCAAGCTCTAAGAGAACTGGTTTATAGAGACCTGCCAGGACGGAGTAGTGCCGTATATTGGTGATCTCATAGGCTATGGTCAGGTTAACCGCCAATGTCCTCAGGGCAGCTCAGGGTCCTTCAATCATGGCAGAAGAGTTCCGTTAACCGCAGGGATAGTGGCCAACACCATAAGGAACAGGCGATGAGTTACCCGGGCGGTTCTTGAATTCATGGCTGAAGACGTATCAGGATGGATCGTCAGGGCCATAGAGATGTACATGGGCCTGGCCTTTACTCAGAACCTCAGCCACCTGATGATTGATATTGGCCGGACCGCGGATCTGCGCAAGTTCGGAGCAATAGGAGAGCCCTTTAATGAGATGGCCCACCTGGCAGATCTGTCCAGCAAGGGCCTATTCACCTTCAGCGCTCAGGGAAATGATGCCCCTCTTTATGTCCATCCAAGGGATGATGAATCCTCAGGATCGCTAAGCGTTCCCATGGCCATCAGCCGAAGAGCTTTGGAGAGCCGAACGGAGGATTATTACGGAAAAGGAAGGAGGCATATCCATTTGGGCTGGAATCAAGAGCTCTAAGAACATCTGGGAGCGCAGCATAAGCTACCTTCATGAGGAATCGCTCCTGGAGACCGCGCTAGGAATAGGAGATGCTGATACCATCGTTGGATCAAAGGTGGTATGGCAAGTTAAGGCCTGGGCACCTACTACATTAGGTCCGATAGTCGATTGTAACAGCAGACAATGGGAGGACTGGACTAACCGAAGGGGGCTTCTAATGGCCAAAATCGATACGCTTGAGGATGATGGGGCAAAGGATTGTATAGTCTTCCAGGGCATTGCGTTCACCGTGCCCAAGAACCTCCTCATAAGGGTTGAAATCCATAGATCAGGCACGGCGCTTGGATCTGGAGGTACGGGCAAAGCAGCCACCTTCAAGTGGTCATGTATCAATGGCTCTGCCGATCTCAAAATATCCCAAATCGTTATAAGCGTAGAGACAGTGGGCAAAGATAAGGACATAAAGCTGGATGTGGCGATGGTCACCTTTGACAGCCCCCTTGATAGCCGGCATTTGAGCCTTGAAGTGGGCGATATGGTGGAGATCCTCGATGATACCTATATCCTTGCCAGGCAGGCCTTCTCTCTGTGGTGAGTGGATTCCATAGGAGCAGAGAGCAATCAGGTGATACTGAAGTGGAAGCAACACAAATTTATAGAGTCCATGGGAATGGACTGCACTAAAAATCCCCTTCTGCACCGGTGGGACCAGAAGAAAGAGGGCAGCTTCGTCGAAGGGCTGGGTTTATCTGACGACAACGCAGCAATAATAAAAGAAGGCGATAGATCTGGTAGAGGGCAAGGAGAAATGGTTTAATCTAGGCATGGGTGTAATAATCCCGTTCCAGAAATCTAAAACAGACCCTCCTTTTAACTTGCGGGGGTTAGGAGGGCAGAGCGAGAAGTCCCCGGTCTTCAGGCCGGTCTCGTTAACTCGCAGAGTTAACGGGAGTTACGACGTAGTCGTAACAGGATGAAAGCGGAGCCATCTCTTTATACAACAATCTGTTTAACCTCAGAAAACATGTTAAACAACTATCATGGCCCTAAGCTACAAGTATCGCACATATCCAAACAAGGAGACTGAGCAAAAGCTCTTGCAATCCATGGATACTTGTAGGTGGCTCTATAATCGACTCCTGGAGACCATAAACAAAGCCAGAGTGGAAGGAAAGCCTATCAGTAAGAACGATACTCAAAACCTTATACCTCTACTGAAGGCAGAGAATCCGAACCTCGGGAAGGTCTATTCCAAGGTCCTGCAGATGGTCAATTATACCCTCTGGGCTAATATATCCGCATTAGCTGCTCTGAAAAAGAAAGGAAAGAAAGTTGGTCATCTGAGGTTTAGAGGGCCCGAATGGTACAAAACCCTGAACTATAATCAGTCGGGGTTCAAGCTAGATCCTGATCATAGCTAGAAGCAGGAAGAGAGAAAGAAGCAAGAGAAGCATTGAGAAAGATAAACGGAGTGAAAAGTGCGGAATTCA
>CAZKWM010000205.1:0-3830 GCA_964556405.1 uncultured Methanotrichaceae archaeon
AGCCGGGGTCGATCTCCTGGCAGAGAAGACTGGTATAAGCGCAAAGAAGATCCTGGCATGGCAGACGATGGCCAAGGCAGGATCTTGAAATTTCATAGATTTTTAGTTTATAATCTTCTATTTTGTGACACTTGATTTTATGTATTTTTTTATTTATGGCCTGCTTAGATTAAGGCCTAAGCCCTTCTAGAGAAAATCGATAGATTAGAGCAAAATTTTCATCGGTTGTACTATAAATTCAAGGATAACAAAATATCTACTCTACGTTTAATACGATTAGCCTGATTGCATGGCCATTCCGGATGGTTTCCCCCGAAGAGTGGTTAGGGGCAGTCCTCACGACGATTGAGCGCACCCTTGGGAGGAGATACCCAGATGCGCGGTCACCCCAAAAGGCGGCCGTCGTGGGCAATTGTAATAATATTTTTTGTTCATGCCATCTGCTTTGCTCCAAAGGCCATCTCTGTAATCCTTTGAGTTTGCTTGGTCTATCCTATTCTTCATTACACCACAACGGTTTTTCGCCTACTCCTTTAACTCCAAAGGGTAAAATCACTTTTTGGGTACGCTCTTATGGGTAACGGGTATGCTCAGTCGCCGCACGAGATACATCTAAACCCCCTCCGAGGGATGATCCCCTATAGATCACGAAATAAGGTTTATAGGATAACAATAGAGACAACTTTAAAATTAATTTAACCTTCAGAAGAAGTTGCTTAGCATGGGCCTGGCCGGATTTGAACCGGCGACCACCCGGTTATGAGCCGGGCGCTCTGTCCGGACTAAGCTACAGGCCCTATAAGGAAACGCGCCGCCAACAGGGCTCGAACCTGTGACATTCTGGTGCCTGCGCCCGGTAAAGGGCGTAACAGCCAGACACTCTACCAACTGAGTTATGGCGGCCCGGACTTACCCCATAGCACGCAATGATTTAAGCCTTTTGATCAGAATGTCTACCATGCGCGTCCTAAAGAAGAGCCTCAAAGGGGACGAGGGGGAGATCACCCTCCTGGCCGAGTCCCTGGACGACCTCTGGCATCTCAAGCACCTGGTAGAGCCAGGAGATCTGGTCTTCGCCCAGACCTTCAGGAAGGTTGCTCCTGTTACTGATAAAGCCCGACCGGAGAAAGTGGAGAGAAAGCCGGTTCGTCTGAGCGTTCTGGTGGAAGAGGTGGAGTTCCATACCTACTCCAACTGGCTAAGAATTCATGGGGTGATAAAGTTTGGGATGGACGTGGGCTCCTACCACACCCTGAACATCGAGGTTGGCTCAGATCTCTCCATAATAAAGCGCTGGAGAATAGACCAGCTCAAGCGCATAGAAGAGGCCGTGGCCGAGTCCTCCCGGCCCAAGGTGGTTTTGGTCCTCATAGAGGAGGGAGAGATGACTTTGGGGGTGCTCAGGCAATTTGGCGTCCAAACTATCTCAGAGCTTCGCGCCGGAAGCGGCAAGGGAGAAGGCGAGGACAGGAGAGGCGAGTTCTTGAGAGAGGTGGCAGACGAGGTGGCCCGAACTGCGGGGGCCGATGCCCATATTGTCATCGCTGGGCCGGGCTTCACCAAGGAAGATCTGAGAAAGGTTTTAGCCGAGCGCCACGCCGACCTCTCCTACCGAATCACTATGGACGAGGCCTCCTCCATAGGCAAGTCGGGCTTCCAGGAGGTTCTTCGGCGCGGCGCCGTGAGCACCGTCCTTGAGGAGAGCAGGATCGCCAGGGAGGCAAAGCTCATAGAGGACCTCATGAGAGAGATTGCCACAGACGGCAAGGCCGCCTACGGCTTTAAAGAAGTCAGATCCGCGGCGAAATTCGGAGCCATAGAGAGCATCTTGGTTCTGGACACGGTCGCCAGGAAGAGGGAGGCGGATGATCTCATGCGCGAAGTTTCCAATGCCAGAGGAAAGGTGGTGGTCTTCAGCTCCGAATTTGAGCCTGGGCAGAGATTGGAGTCCTTGGGAGGCATCGCATCCATACTGAGGTTCAAGATCAGGGGCGATTAGGTTCAGGAGCGCACAGGTTCGAGGCCAAATAGGCTCAGCCAGCACATGGCAAAATCAAAATAAAATGTATCACATTCTTGGGTAAAATGATTAGGTGCGATAAATGTGGCAGGCGGGCGGTGGTACGCCAGAAATATTCAGGGGCGAGCCTCTGCCAAGAGCATTTTGACCAGGACCTTCACAGGAAGATACGCGAGGTCCTACGTCTGACCCGGCCCTTCTCCAGGGGTGCCAGGATCGCCGTGGCCCTGGGAGGAGACATGGCAAGCTCATGCCTTCTCCATTCCCTAAAGGCCATCTTTGAGAGGAGGAAGGACCTGGAGATCACAGCTCTGCTAGTGGATGAAGGCATAGAGGGCTACAGGCCAGAGGCACTGGACTGCGCCTGTAGGGTCGCTGATATGCTGGATGTCCCATGGATGAGGCTCAGCTTCAGGGACGCCTTCGGCATAGACGTGGACGATGTAGATCCCAAGGACAGGTGCATCTTCTGCAGGGCGGGGCGGGATGCCATTTTTAACCGTGCTGCTGTAGATCTGAGGGCCAGGGCTCTGGCCACAGGTGAGACGCTGGACGATGAGTCCCAGGCAGCCCTCAGCATCTGCCTTAAAGGAGAGACGGATCAAATAGAACGGCTCCGTCGCAGCCCTTGTTTCGGCATAGCTCCAAGGATCAAGCCATTGTCCAGGGTTCTGGCCAGGGAGGTGGGCCTTTACGCCCGAATTCACGGCCTTCCTGGTATGAAGAATCGATGCCCTTACGCCCGGGACCTTCAGTCAGAGAAGGCCTTGAGCGGCTTTGAGGCCAGGCATCCAGGTACCAGGTACTCTCTTCTCAGGAGCATGGAGAGAATGGCGGAGATGTTAGGCCCAATGAAGGGCTGCGAGAAGATCTCAGAGAAGGACTATGAAAATTGCCATGCGAAAAGCAAAAAGAAGAACGGCCCTGATAAAGACATCCAGAGCAAAGCCTTTAAAGAAAAGGGTAAACAATGTAAGGACGGGCCTCGGTAGCTCAGCTGGTAAGAGCGATTGACTTGTAATCAATAGGTCGCGTGTTCGAATCACGCCCGGGGCTTTGTTATTCGGGGTAGTGGGATTATGAGAAATCTTATCGCAATAACTTCGCTGATATTAGTATTATCCATATCTTTGGGCCTTGCTGTCCAGACCCACGTGGTGGAAAAGACCAATAAGCTTGGGGACGAGCAGCAGCTCGATCTCCTCCTATCCGGAGGCGAGAGCGGCTCCTCTTCCACAGATCCACTTTACGACCTCTACTCAATGCCCAACAGTGGAACCTTCAAGAACGACACCAACTTAGCACGATTTATGAGGGAGTTCTACGCCGAGCTTGCCCCCCCCCAGATCAACTACACCTGGTCGAACATCTTCTTCAGTGGCCTTGAGGACCCCGATCTGGCCTACGCCACCAACGACGCCCCCTACGATCCAAAGAAAGGCGGCCACGTTCCCTCCCTCCTGGTTAAAGAAAGTTGAACCTCATGCTCTTCTGCCCCTTGTTATATCCAGCCTGGTCTTGCACCTAGGGCAGGCTTTAGGCTTGCTCACCCTTGTTTCCCAGTGGTAGCTGCACTTAGGACACTTCATCTGCTTCATATTACTAACACTGTGATAAGAGTATTAATAACTTTCCGTAGATATGAATATCATTAAGAGCGCAAAGGCTATAATTGTACGCCGTGAATAGGAAGGGCCCTAATGAACGAGATTCTGGGGATCCTTTCTGAAAACGCCAAGGCCACCCCGACAGAAATTGCAGCACTGCTGGGGAGGTCTGAGGAGGAGGTGGCCAGGAAGATCAAGGGGAT
>CAZKWM010000206.1:0-3771 GCA_964556405.1 uncultured Methanotrichaceae archaeon
GCATCAGCGGTCGTCAATGAGGTGGAGCTGAGCCCCTCTAATGAGGAGGCGCCCATGTGGGTGGAGCTTTACAACTCTAGAGATGCGGCATTGGATGTGACCGGCTGGACCGTCACCATAAAGGACCAGTCCTGGGCGGGGAAGATGAACCTCCAGGGCACCCTTGAGCCCAAGGGATTTATGATGGCTGAGGGCCAGATCAGCTGGATCAATAGCGGCAATGGAACCGTCATTCTCACCGATGCCTCAGGGAACACGGTGGATTCCACGCCTCTGCTCCAGGATACTAAAGCTAATGATTTCTCCTGGGGAAGGATTCCCGATGGCAAGGATACCGATACCAAGGGAGACTTCGTCTACACCATGAGCACCAAGGGCAGGCCTAACGGCGGGAGCATCAAAATAGGCTAAAATAGTGGGCTGAAGGCACGATAGAACAAAGGCGCCGGTATTACAGGCCGACGCCCCGATGCTCATTTTTGAATGAACTTAAGGAAATCGGTGAAAAATTTAGATCCTTAATGTATAGGCGTACCCGCTCTTGAAGGTGTTGACATACTCTGTCCTGTGAAGCTCATTGTTCCTGCTTCCCCGTGTTGAGATCACGATGGTGTGCAACCGGTCGCCACTGATCACGAATTTCGCTTTTCCATCGATCATTCCATCGGCTCCATCAGAGCTATAGAACGCCTCGTCAACGTAGACATCATAGCCCTTCAACCGATCCGAGATGATGGTGACCTTGGCGCTTCCCTGGTGTAACCCGCCGATGTCCACCGTTCCATGGGGCTGCTCCTCCCCTGGAAGGACGTCTATGATCAGGGCATTGGAGGGCTGACTATCCACTAAGTATATCACCAAGATTCTTCCCGCTCCGCCCACCTGTAGGTTGGCCTTGTAGTAGCCGGGGCTGACTTCTTTTCCGTTGTGAAGGATGATCCCTCTGGAGACAGAGATCGCATAAAGATCGGATCTGCCTCCCAGGGGCACATAGACTATCAGGTCCAGGATGCCGCCTTGATGGGCTAAGGAACATCGATCAAAGCTTCCATTGTTTGTTATCCAAAGATCGCTGTAATTAGATGCACTGGAACCATTAGAGCCACAGAGGTGGGGAGGCTCCACGCCCGATAGGTCGGTTCTCTCCAGGCCTGATAGGGAGAAGGTCTGGTTCTGGGACTGGACTACCGGAGCCTGCTCATTCACCCAAGGCTCGATGCTCCAGGGAGCGGTTACATCTTCCCCCTGGGTGGACCCAGTGAGGGCGAGCATAAGCACCATCGACAGCACCAGAAGAAGGTAAGGAAAAAGTCTCATGGAAGGCCATGATGATCACCAGGCTTTTGATCTTATCGCGACTAACTCCCTGTAGAAGCAGGCTGCGGTCATGGCATCACCGAGTCCCACCACAACCTTCGGGCGCTCCACCGATAGGGAGGGGGCCAGGCATAGGGCGTCGTCCTCCTGGGTGATGAAGGCACCCCTGTCATAAGGCTGAGCGCCCTGGGCACAGAAGGCGTCCCTGGGCGGCAACGCCCCTGGGGTTTACCGTGGACGGAACAGGTCCTGATACACTCCCCAACTCAGCCAGGGTTGCAGCTTAGTTCGTCCCGTGGATCAAGGCCTCCACCTCGTCCTCAGGCCGTATTATCTCCGTTGAAACGCTTATGACGTAATCCTTGGTGTGGATGCAGGCCCTGGATATACCGAGGCCGTGAATCAGGTCCCTGGCAGCGTCCATGATCTCGCTCCAACATGGATCAAAATTTCTGAGGGCGGAGAGCTCGTCCTCGTTCATTCCTATGCTGTCTGAGGGCAGGTTATCCAGGAGATACCTCATGATCTCAGTCCTCTGGAAGCTTCCCATCTCTGAGCGAATGTAGATCTCGGGACTGGCCTCCTTCCAGGGCCTTATCTGCTTGGCCTTCTCGTACATGACCGGCTTGCGGTCCAGGGTGGGCACCAGGTGAAAGCCGCCTATGAGGGCGCCGTTGGCTTGCTTGGTGTGGTCGCGGTAGTAGTCGTCGAAGTTAGGGTTTGAGTAAAGCATCAGATTGAGGTGATCGAAGGTGGCAATGAACCGGTTTTCTCTGGTAGTGGTTATAGAGCCCTGGGGCAAATCGACCTTCACACCCTCTACGAACTGAAGGACGAAGTGGAACCAGACCCTCTCCCGACTGCGCCGCTGCCGAGGGCTCAGCCAGTACCCTTCCCGATGCTATCGGGACCCCTGTATCCTTGGATCAAGGAAGGAGGCCTGCCTGGGCGTCAGGGAGGGCACATTTAAAACTACCTCGGCACACCCCCTTCCGAGGCCAGGACATTGGCCATGTTGCCGGCGTTTCCACCAAGCCTGCGCTCCCAGGAGAATGACCTGGATGTGAATTTAGCGGTCTCACTATCCATTACCAGAAGCTCTCCTCCCGAGCCGTCTTTTATATGGGAGAGGAGAGCGGCCAGGAAATCCCTGGGGCTAGCTATGACCTTGGGAGGGCTTCTTGACGGGGGCAGTCTGGAGGCGAGACCAGAGATCTCCTCCCCTGTGACTCTGTGGAGAGCGCCCATGTTGACGTTGTAAGCACATAGGACCCTCATGGAATATCTTTATCCCCGCACAATTTTTCGAGCTACAATAAGTGGTCTGAGGATGCAAACTCTGCTGAGGAAAAAGGGGAGTTCCGGAGCAAAAAGAGGGGCATCCGTTCAGCGCCAGTATCCCTTGCTTTGTGTTTTTGTTTTATATTTGTCAGATATTCAGTATCTAAGGGTCTACATGGTCTCCAGAGCTGGTATGCCCAGGGTATCCAGGGTCTCTCGGAGGGCATTTCTGGAGGCGTTCACCAGGGCGAGTCTTGCCTCCTTCACCTCAGTCTCGGCATCGATGACAGGGCTGTACCTGTAGAAGTGGTTGAAGCTCTCTGCCAGCTCCCTGGCGTAGGTCGCCAGCTGGTGGGGCTTTAAGTCCCTGGCCGCTCTCTCTATGACTGAATCGAACTCTGAGATCTTCTTTATCAGGGCGATCTCGTTCTCTCCCGTCAGGAGGTCAGGGTTGAACTGGACAGGGGTTCCGGCCTTTCTGAGAATGCTACAGGCCCTGGCGTGGGAGTACTGTATGAAGGGAGCCGAAAGCTTATCGAAGTCCAGGGCCGCCTTCCAGTCGAAGACCGTGGCCTTGTCCGCCGATACCTTCACCACATCGTAACGGACAGCTCCCTGGGCTACCTGCCTGGCCACTTCACGCCTGAAGTCCTCTGTCTCCTCAGGCCTGCGCTTGGTCACCTCGATGAAAGCCTGCTTCTCCACCTCATCCAGGAGTTCATCAGCTGAGATGAACTTGCCACGCCGGGTGGACATGGAGCCTGTTAGCAGGGATACGAACTCGAAGATCACGACCTCGGGCTCCCTGATATCTATGAGCTTCAAGGCCGTCCTAAGCTGGGCTGAGATCAACTTGTGATCCGACCCAAGAATATCCACCTCCCTGTTGGAGTGGGCTGCCTTCCAGCGGTGGTAGGCCAGGTCGCGGGTGATATAAAGGGTCGTGCCGTTGGCTCTCTTGAGGACCATTTTCTTGTCGAAGCCAAAGCTGGAAAGGTCGAGCTGGAAGGCCCCTCCATCCCACTCGGTAAGCCTGGTCTTCTCCAGGTTCTTAATTACCTCGTAGACGGATCCATCCCTGACGAACTCCGACTCCCAGTGGAAGCTGTCGTGACTTATGTTCATCCTGCGCAGGGTCTCTAAAATTCCCCCGATGGCGTACTCGGCAGCCCA
>CAZKWM010000207.1:0-3728 GCA_964556405.1 uncultured Methanotrichaceae archaeon
CCCTGTAGCTGTCCTTGGTGGCAGCGGTAAGGAGAGTTGTGGCTGCTCTTCGGGGAAAGTTAAGCTGGCCTGTGACCTTGTGCCCCAGCTCTATCTGGGCATCGGGCATGATCTGGGATATGATCTCCCCAGCTTTAATCTCCTGAGAGTGGTTTCTCTGGCCGAACTTCCCAATAACTGCCACCTTTTTCAGTCCCAGGTTGTATAGCCTCCGCCCTGCCATCTTGGCCTGATCCTCATTGAGCTTCTGAATTTCGTGGCCCCTGAAATCTATGGCCCCATCCAGGACTATGGGCTCCTGGCCCAGCTGGTAGTCCTTGGGGTTAGTTCCGGGACCTGGCATGAGGACGAGGCCCACGGGCTGTGCCTTGCCCTCGGCAATCATATTGGTTATGAGAGTGGTGCTTAAGACCACACGCTCGACCTTCTTTGGATCAACGCCTTTCATCAGAAGATCAAAAACATTGAGAAGGCACTTGAGAAGGTCACCATGGCTCGTGGGCACATATGAGGTCTTGACTACCCTGTTCCCATCGATCAGAACTGCGTCAGTGGTCGTGCCGCCCACATCGATTCCTATCAACATGTCACAATCGCCCTACAGTCCTCGAATAAAGCCAAGGTTCTATATCGGCCTTTCGATCAACTTTTCGATCAATAATCTAGGGAGATTGATCCGGGCAGACTATCATCGATGAGGGTTTTTGCTCTTCGGATGTCTCCTCAAGGACATATTCAGAGGCTTCGGCCAACGTGCACTGGCCGCAGTTCCTGCACTCGAACTGAATGGTTGTGTGCTCAATCCCAAAATCCCTTTGCAGACGACCTTTGATCTCTCCCATCACGATCTCTGCCTGGTTGAGGCTCTGATCAGCCAGGACCACGTGGGCACTTAAGACGGTGTGGCCTGAACATATGTTCCAGATGTGGAGGTCGTGAACATCGACTATGCCCAGAACGCCACTCATGTTCTTCATCACCTGTGCTACCGAAAGTCCCTTGGGAACGCCTTCCATAATAATGTGCAAGGAGTCTCTTATGACCCTCCCAGACCCCCGATGATAAGAACGATTCCTATGAGCACGCTGGCTATGGGATCAGCAAGCATCCACCCGGTCTTCCAGATAACCAGGGCGGCAGCGATCACGCCAGCCGAGGAGAGGGCATCTCCTAGGACGTGCAGGTAGGCGCTGTGGGTATTCAGATCATCCTTTAAAGCTTCGTCTTCGTGCTCGTGACTGCCGTGTTCACGGTGATCGCGTTCGTGACCAGCGTGTTCATGACCGGCATGCCTATGATCGCTCAAGGTAAAGGCCACTATCAAATTGACTACAAGTCCAATGATGGCAAATACCAGCATCTCTATACTCTTTACAATCTCGGGAGCATAGATGCGGTGGTAGGCCTCCAGAAAGATCCCTGCCGAGATCAACCCCAGGGTGATGCCGTTGGCCAGGGCAGCTATCACCTCCACGCGATGGAAGCCGTAGCTGTGCCGGTCATCTACGGGCAGGGAAGATAAACGCAGTGCCCAAGTAGCTGAGGCCCAGGGAAAAGAGGTCCAGGAAGACGTGGGCGGCGTCGGAGAGGAGGGCCAGGCTTCTGGTTATGAAGCTTCCGACGATCTCCGTGATAAGGATCAGGGCAGTTAAGGTTAAGGCTATTAGAAAGCGCCTTTCGATAGAATGAGCTTGATGGGCCTCCATGCGATTTTTGATGTTCGGTTTTAGAATATTAATATTTCACTGACGATCTTATGTAGAGCAATCTACTTCATCAGCGTTTCCAAGAGGGATTCCAAATTCTAATCTATCATTTAAATTCTAGGATCAAAACATGACAATTGAGGTGGATTTTCCAAGATACCTGGAGCTGAGTATAAAAGCTGATAGAAGGCCTGAGGCCTTAGTGCGCAGGAAGATAGAGCATCAAATAGCCAAGGAGGTTAAAGATGATCTTTTTCTCTGCATGGCCCTTGATGATCTTTTCAAGGAAGGCGATCTTACTGAAGAGGATGTGAACGAGATCTACCATAAAATGAAGAGGAATATCATGGAGAACCTAGGATGAAAGTAGCCTTGGATAACAACGTGTAGATCTCTTCGATGATCGAGGATGGCCCAACCATGAACTTCTCATCTTTTCTTTTCCCGATGCGTACACTGTTGATTATGCCAAAATGGAAATAAAAGAACATAAAGAAGAGTTACCACTAGTCCCTAATATCGATAACATGAGCGGTCTCAGAGTTTTATTTTAGCGAGAGATGTTATAGATTGACACCAATCTCTTAGAATAATTGGGCATAACTCTATTTTGATATAGAAAGAGTTAAATACCAAGGAATGCTAGTAATGTTTGCCGGTCGTTCTGACTGTGCCCCACCAAGCGGCCCCCCCCTGGGCCGCCTCTACCTAATTATTCTACTTAAACTTCATGTTCCTATAACAGAAGGGATATTTCCGAGACCATTAAATTCCAATCACACAATATGTCAGACATAATATAGTGATATAAGAAGGATAGTAGTATATAACTTAGCTATACATAATGAAGTGACGATCCCGAGAGGTGAGACCACAGAGAACGGTTATTCTCGACGATCACCGAAAATCCCTCTAACAGCAGGTGTTTATTAACCTTAGCTTACTTACTTCATCGCTAAGATATCAAGCCCTCTGGAAGCCACGTGCAGCTATCCTTCGACGGCTCCACAACCCATAGCTTTCTCTTGAATCCCAGGCTTATGAGCCACTCGGCCTCCTTCTGGCCTATATCGACAAAGCCCTTAGTGGACCTGTCGATTTGATCGAGCTTCTTTAAATCTTCTATGGTTAACGCTGTAATGCTGGCCACCTGGGCCTCCATCGCGGAAAAGATCTCGGCATTGGCATAGGTCTCTCCAGTATAATCTCTAGCCAGGTGATAGAGAATATCGAGCTCTTCATCGCTCCTGGTATCCAGGAATAGTTCTATAAGTCTTTCTTCAGTGAGCTTCTCATCGCACACAGCCCTTTTAAGGGCCTTGATGCTGCGCTCCACCGGGTTCATCTCCGGCCTCCTCTCACCCCTGATGGCCAAGATCTCCTGGCACTACCAGTTAATGTAGACTTAGGCTGTTGATTTAAGCAGCGAGCATAACCTTGATCAACGGGCATAGAGTCGCAGCTAGAGATGATATGACTTACATCAACCTTTGGAGGCTATTTGCAGGCCAAAATGTCCCCTTGCAATTACAGGTAATATTAGAAGAGGCCGCCGGGGTCATGGAGATGATCGTTAAGGTCAGGACCGTGGTTACAACCCCGGCGGCCAGAGGTCCTACTGAAGTAATTTACGATGATTCTCTTTATTAACCTTGCCCTCCACCCACGCTGTACAAGCCGCAGATTATTCTACGCTGATATTAATGGATTTCTTGAGCTTGGCTCCACAGTTGGGGCAGTAGCTGGCTCTGGCCGATGTTGGCTGGCCACAGGAGGGACAGCGGACAGAAGAGCTTGTAAAAGCCGGTGCAGGGATAACCGCGCCTCCCGGGGAAGCCATGCTCTCCTGTACAGCGCTTCCTGTGGCAGATCTAGTGACTGGGATTGCCTGCTCTGCGCCCCTCGGCAGGTAGTGGGAGATCATCTCAAAGACCCAATCGGGCAGGCGGCTCTGTTTCCAGGCGCCGTAGCCCGCCGTGATGAGCAGGGGATGAATAACCAGCCCTATCGCTCCAACTGCTA
>CAZKWM010000208.1:0-3724 GCA_964556405.1 uncultured Methanotrichaceae archaeon
GAGGGACCTCAGAGATCCATCGCTTGCCGCGACGTCTGCCTTTACAGGGACACATAGTTAGATCCCCCAATAAGTTGTATTTGAACTTTGGGCATGGAAAATTATAAATAGATAATCCCGTATGATACTAATATGGATAACAAATCTATCGGCACCAATCGAGAGGTAGAAATTATGCCATGCAGAGATGGAACAGGACCCAGATGGATGAAGGGCCAGGCGGATGGGGGCTCTGAGGAAACGGATAAGAGCTGCGAATGCCAGGGGCAGAGACCAGGGCATGGGATGGGAAGGGGCCTGAGCAGGGGTCTTTCTAGGAGATCTGTCTGCTGCTGCGAGGCTGGGAAGGATCTTTCGCCTGCGGTGGAGATGGAGGATCTGGAGAGCACAGCCAGACAGCTGGAGGCGGATTTGAAAGGCGTCAGAGAAAGAATAGAGACGCTGAGATCCAGCCAGTAATATAACTCAGAGTATGGCTCTGAGAGTGGTAGCGGAAAACTCCGCGCCTTTAGCCAGGGCCGAGGTCTGGGCTCAGCACGGCCTTTGCCTCTTTGTGGAGATGGACCTTGGCAGCCTAAAGAAGCTGAAGGTGCTCATGGACGTCGGCGCCTCACCTGAAGTCACTCTGCGCAATGCCGACGCTCTGAATATCGATCTTAAGGACATCGACCTCATCTTTTTGAGCCATGGCCATTATGACCACAGCGAAGGCGTCCTAGGAGTTTTAAAGAGGAGGGATAGGCAGATTTCAGTCCTGGATCACCCTGATGTCTCCTCTCCCAAGCTGAAATCAAAGCCTTCTACGAAGTTCATAGACCTTCCATTATCCCGGGACGTGGCAGAGGCTTGCGGTATCTCCATGCTCTGCGCTAGAAACTCGGTTACCTTGGCGGAGGGGGTTATGACCTCTGGGGAGATTGTGCGCAGGATATACTTTGAAAAGCAGGAGGGCTTCCTCACTGTCAGAGATGGCCTGTGCCTTAAGGATCCACTTCTTGACGACCAGGCCCTGGTGGCGGAGGTCAATGGCAGGTGGGTCTGGCCATCATCTCAGGCTGTGCTCACTCCGGAATCATTAACACCATAAAGCATGCCCAGAAGATCACCGGAATCCAGGAGATCTATGCTGTGATAGGCGGATTTCACCTGGCGGGCGATGATGAGGCGCGCATGGCCTTGACTGCCGAGGATGTGAAGAAACTTGAGCCGAAGATCGTTAGGTTAGGGCACTGCACCGGTTTTGAGGCCTTCTGCCTTCTTAGGGAATCCCTGGGGCAGCCGGCGCAGGCCCCTGACCTCAGGGGATCTGATAGAATTTTAGATGGGGGAGCATCTCTAAAAATCCCTGTTTTATCTATAAAATAGAATCATATAGGGGCATGCTTCGGGCTATCTAACTATCAAAAAAGTAGGTTTTTAGGGATACTCGGGTAACTATTTCGACACATCTCCCTCTATGATCATGTTCATGACGTAATCGAAGTCCAGAGCCTGGCACCATCCAGCCTTCTCGAAGATGGACATGAAGCAGACTCCTACGAACTTCCTGTACTTCACCTTAGATAGAAAATCCTTCATCTCCTCGGGCTTCACTCCTATCTTGGGCATGGCCATGCCGCCCAGGACGACTATCACATCGGCATCAGCGCTGGTCTTCTCCCCCAGCTCCAGCCCATACTCAGTGGAGATGATCTTCCTGGCCATGTCTTTTTTCAAACCAGGGATAAAAGCCAGCTCTTTCTCCCTGATCGGGTAGCCCATGAAGAGGGCGAAGGGTGTACAAAAGCCGGGAGACCCGACAAAGGCTATCTTCTTATCGTCTTTAACCAAATCCCTAAAGCTGTTGAGCATTCCACCAAGGCCCTTTACATCCTGAACCTTTTCCATGTAGATCCATCAAGAATCCACCTTCTAAGTATTAACATTTTGGATAGGATGAGAAATAATCAACAATTGTTAACTCCTTGAAATATCACACGGCCTTTTCTAATCTATTGGCAGATAGGACCTTTTGACTTTGGGCTTTCAGCTCTTATCTAGAAAGAGCATAGGTGCATATCCTTTCATGGGCTCAAATCCCAAGGATCGATAGAAGGTCTCGGTCCCAGGCTCTGCAATCAGGCCTATCCATTTAATCCCTCGGGATCTGCATCCTTCCAAAAGTGTTGCGGCTATCCTCCTGCCCACGCCACGGTGTCTCCACTCCGGAAGTACTATCAGATCATGGAGATAGGCATCTGATAGGCCATCGGAGATGGCCCGCCCCATTCCCACGGTCCTGCCGGAGGCTGGATTGAAGGCCACGGCAAAGAGGAAGCTTCCGTTTATAAGGTCGAGAAGCCTGGTATTATCCATGGTCTCCTTCCACCAGCCTCCAGCCCGGTAGAGATCGACTATGGGGTCCTCCTCCCAGGACTTAACCAACTCTACCCTTATCTTATCGACTTCGACCACAGGGTTGCACCTTCTCTGCAATAGGTTTATAAGTACCGCTCTTAAACATTGCACTTATTCCTGCGGCGCCTGGAAAGCTCTGCGTGGAAACTAGGGTTTTCCACGGAAGGAGAGGCCTGCTAGGCAAAGCTGACTGTAGAGCGTATGGGTAACAAAGTGGGTTTTTCATCCTTATTTATTGTTTCTTTATCTTCTATCCCTTGGAAACCTACCAGCTCCACCAATAGTACGTCGTTTTGTAGGGGCCGTAGACATTGGCAGCCCACCAGGGATCGTAGTTATCGTAGTACCACGGCCCGTAGCTGTGATAGTAGTAGTAGGGATAGTACCAGTAATATCTGGTCGGGTACCATGTGCTGTAGTAGTAAGGTCCCGGATACCAGTAGTAGCTCACGTAATAAGCCCCGCCTGGGAAGAGCCAGTCGTAGTTGCTCCCAGGGTTGTAAGAGTTGCTCGTGGATTGCTGCCCGTAGGATGATCCTAAATAGTCCCCTGATTGATCCGAGATCTGAGCCAGGGCTGTACCGATAAAGCATAGAAGTCCGCAAGCCAGAATTGCCATAACTGTTCTGAACATATCACAATTCACCCAAAATACATAATTCCCTTATCAGTATAAAAGAACAAGTTTTATTCAAGCGTTTTCTTTAATTTGAATTGCTGGATTGAAAAGCATTCGATCTATGGAGCGATGAGAGAAGGAGGGCTGCAGCAGTATCTAAATCTTTTAAGCATCATCAGGTAAATATATTACATCATTCTATCAGGACCTTTGATATGACCCAAAATCTTCCCGAAAAGGGCGCCGCATTACAAAGGGATAAGGAGACCTACGCTGTAGCTCCTCACATCCCTGGGGGTATCATAGATCCTAAGGGCCTGAGAAAGATCGCAGATGTGGCCGAGAAGTACCAGGCCAAGGCCTTGAAGCTTACCTCGGGTGGGAGGATTGCTATCATGGGCATAGCTCCTGAGGATATCGATAAGGTCTGGGAGGATCTTAGGATGAGGCCCGGAGGGTTCACGGGGCCCCGGATACGCTATGTGAAGATCTGTCCAGGAACTGCTTTTTGCAAGAGAGGCCAGCAGGACTCGGTCGGCTTGGGACTCAAGCTGGGCGAGAAACACCAAGGCCTTCAGATGCCCTTTAAATTCAAAATGGGGGTTGCTGGGTGCATCAACTCCTGCTCCGAACCTGCCTTAAAAGACATAGGCCTTATAGGCACAACCCATGGCTGGAAGGTCTTGGTGGGAGGATGTGCCGGTGCCA
>CAZKWM010000209.1:0-3723 GCA_964556405.1 uncultured Methanotrichaceae archaeon
ATGGATTTATTTATAAGCCTAAGGGCAAAGGCATCGCAGAATATGGGTCTGAACTACCTCTAATACCTATGGAATAGAGGTCCGTATCGTGGGGCCGTATGTTTCTCTGGACGCTACCCTTTGTGACCATGTCCACCGTGGGAGTTCTACATGAGCCCAGGGCGTGGACCCGGTAGTACTTTGAGGGCTTTTCGACACGGATCCTTATCTTCATCGCTGGGTGGAGATTTCTGTCATGGCGCATGGAGATTAGCTAGATGCCTAAGCAATGAAGAATATTATTGTCATACGGAAAGGGGGAAAAAAGGCTTAAGGAGGCATGGGCCTCCCAAGAGCTATTCTATTTTCAGACGCACGGCAACCAGTCAACGCTGACTTGACCGCATGTGGAGTTGCCCCAGAGCTGTATGAACTTCTCAATGGAGAATACTCCGGTTAAATCCTCCACCGACCTTCCATACTCATCGTGCCTACCCTTGATATTAACTCCGGGATCCCTGGACATCCAGCCGATGTGGGCAACGCCTATCACGTTGGCGTTGAGGTTGGCCTCAAGAACTCCGGTACAGCAGGCAGAAGGCAGGTTGTCTCCATAGAGCCTGGTCTTGACCTCAGTGGCCTTCTGCAGGTGCTCGGCGTGGGTGTACATCTCCGTCATCACAGCCCCGATCTTATAGTTCTGGACACAGAGCTTGTCTATCCACTTCTGGTTGTACTCGCCGGTCTGGTAAGATACGGGCATGTACTCCAGCTCCTGTTCCGAGGTGAAGTTTATGTAGTCCATAGGATAATTGCTATTATAATTGCCGTTCCAGTAGGAGCAACCATATCCCCCTAGACCGCCGCCAGGACTTGTCGGATGCAACTGCCGCTCCGCCTCCACCTCGATCTTGGAGGTTATGACGTTTCCGCTACCTGACTGTTTTTCCACCAGCTTGGCGCCGTTCTGGCCAGACTGGGTGGAGATAACGATCTCCAGATTTCTATACCCAACACCTTTGATGGAGGACTTCTCGTACATGTAATTGGCAGCGCTTGCCATGCCAATTACTGCCATGGCCGTGACCACTAGAATCATTGCTTTCCGTTTCATTCCACACATACCTCCTTCAGGCCAGACAGCTTGGAGGGATCTCCCTTCTCCTTCGTATCACGGACCACTAAAAGATAAAAGCGCTTGCAATCCATTTCGAAGGCCAGGCTGAACCGTCTCTCCCAAGTCCCTAACACCCAGGGGTTTAATTACCAGAAGCTATTTCAAAGTTTTGGCCTCCTGCTGAGGTCAATGGACCTTTTTTGAGCAAGAGGAGCCCTAGGGCCTCGAGTTGGATATATTAAAAAAGAGAAGAAGGCCCTATTTTGCGAAGGAGTTCAGGTTAGTGACGAAATTGTTGCAGGACCCGGTAAGGCAGGGGCTGGTAAAGGCGGGTCTCTTGTACCCGCTACATCCCCCGGTGGAATCCGAGCAAGGGCCCTGGTTCATGGAATCCTGGAGGCCCTTAAATAGAATCCTCCTGGTGATCTCATAGGACCCGCGGTATTCGTCATACTCCTTGAGGTTCCTCTGGCCTGGAACCGACTGCTTGGCATCTATGGCATAGAAGCCTGTGAAGTTGTCGGCGGTCTTGAAATCGGCCATCTTCTTTAAGGCACCTGTCTGGTATAGATTGAGATCCTGGTTCTTAAACTCCATGGACTGGAGATTATAGCTCTCAGTAATCTTGGAGCCTACACCTCCAAAGATAGCGGAGCTCTTGAAGGACTCCGCCCCCAATAAGGCATCCCCCTGCCTTCCTCCCTGGTAGTTGTCCACCGCGTCCTTCTCCTCGAAGTTGGAGTTGCGGCCCTTGGCGTTCTCCACCAGGTACTCGTTCTTGACCAGGGAATCCACGCTTCCACTCAGGTAGACGTCTTTGTTGGACTTTATACCCGTGTTCATGGACCTGACGTCCTTGTTGATCTGGAACTGGCCGGTACCGCTGACAGAGGTCTCTGAGGCGTAATCAAATCCCTGAACCTGGAAGATCACGTGTGCCTTACCTGGATAGCTGCACTTGGCGGAAGCTTCTACTTCAAAGCCGTAAGACCCAGGTCCAGCGTCCTCATCAGGGATGACCACCAAGGTCTCTGATCTGGATACCCCTGCCGGCACCTTGAGGCAGGTAGTGGACCAGCTAAACCAGTCGGGCCTGCAGCTCTTGGGGTTGACCGAAAGCTCGGCATCGACGTCAGCCTGGCCGTCGTTTCTCACCGAGACCACATACTCCAGGGCCTTGCCGGGCGTTGTGTACTGCCTATCCGAGGCCGAGGTTGGGCCAGTGAGGTCCACGGTCACCAGGAGGCTGCCAGGTGCTGCCAGGCAGACGTTGGTGACGGTATCGGTGAGGGTCTGGGGCACCGATGGAACTGCCTGGACCACCGGTGAATACCAGGCGGTACCCCCGCCCTGGGCAGAAGGCTGTCCTCCGTCAGGATCATCCACCGTCGCCGAGGCCTGGCAGATCATCAAAAGCAGCATTATCATCAATCGGCTCTTCAAAGAGAGAACCCCCTTTAAATATCCGAGCAAAAAAAGAGTTGAGGGCTAGGCCTCGGCCTAGCAGTCCACACCCGCGCAGGGGGCCTGTATTGCCTCAGGCACAGGGTTCTCGTGGAACTTGAGGGTCTTCGAAGCCTCGAACTTTCCGGTGAACATCTCGTGTGCCTTGATATCCTTGTAGAATATCTTGTGCATCTTGGCATCGGTCCCCCAGGTACCATTGAAGGTGTTCTTGGTGACAACGCCTACCAAGTGAGATGGATTATAGCCGTTCTTGTTCATGAGCTCGTTGACCCTATCGCCGTTCCTTCCAGCGTTCTTGAGCTCATTCATGAACGAGCTATCGGAGTAGGGGCTCATGTCGTAGGGTGTAGTGGACGAGAAGAATGTCTGCTCATCCTGCTCCAGCTCATTGACCGAGTACATCTCCTGGACCTGAGCGCCTATGCCGCCGTAGAAGCCCTTGGAGTTGATGAACTTCCCGCCGACTAAGGGCGTGGCACCGGCGTAGGTCAACTTGGTGGTATCGAAGAGATTGAGGTTGGAACCATTACCATTGTTGACCACCGAGACGGACCTATTGATCTTGTCGGAGTTCTGAGAGTAAACCTGCTCCTGACTAAGCTCCAGGTCACCGTCGCCATTCTTGACATCGTAGAACTCCAGAGCGATCTTCTTATCTATGATAGAAGTGCTCATGTCCACGACACCACTCCCGGATATCTGCTGGCTTTCACAGAACTGTTCATACTGCACAGGTGGAACTATGGGCGCATTTGCCAGAGCCATTCCTATACAGCCTAGAAGTGCTGCAGCTATTACTGCTGCTACTGCTGCTCCCTTCATTTTTCATTCACCCCCAATTGATTAGGATTGATCTCTCAATCCTTCAGATCCCTTCTCACCCAAAAGGTGAGATCGAGCCCCCCCAAGATTTTTATTTAGGGGCTCATTTCATGATACTGTAATTGTAATTTGACCTCAGACGCAAGGCAGCCAATCAACGCTGATGGCACCGCAGGTGGAGTTGCCCCAGAGCTGGATGAACTTCTCTATGGAGAAGACACCAGTCAGGTCCTCAACGCTCCTGCCCCACTCGTCGTGCCTGCCCTTGATGTTGACTGCGGGGTCCCTGGACATCCAGCCGATGTGGGCAACGCCTATCACGTTGGCGTTGAGGTTGG
>CAZKWM010000210.1:0-3722 GCA_964556405.1 uncultured Methanotrichaceae archaeon
CTGAATTGGGTGCCGAAGGTATTGCCGGACATTGTTTGGGCCTCTGAATAAAGGACTTGAACTACACCCCTATAAATGATAGGCTTAACCCTGTATCGAGGGGCAAGATATTTTAAAGATTGATCTAAACGGATTTTAGAGTTCACTTAGGAAGCTATCCATAAACGTGTAACTACGCCGACAAAGATGCCATCTCCCGCTTCATCATGGGAGATGTAGCCTCAGCGGCCATATTGAAGAAAGGATAGACCAAAAACCTATTGCTCTAACTACAGCGCTATCACGGATGGCTCTATAGTCGATTACACAAAGATGCCGGTGGGATGGACGAAAATGCCCTTTGACCCAGAAAACGGCAGCCTGCCCAGCTACATTCGCGTAGATAATCCCCAAGGGCTGTACAAAACCCCGCCCAGAACTACCTACACAACTACGTATCGGTGATATCTCAGGCGGTGAAGAGGAGCGACTACTCCCTGGAGGACATCGATATCTTATTTACCAATCAGGTAAAGAAGAGCCTCCTCAAAGATAGCCTCCGATTAGTGAACTTGACAGAGGATAAGACTATGATCTCCATAAAAGAGTATCGACACATAGGCTCAGTGGACTCCTCCTTCAACCTTTCCAGAGCGATTGATCAGGGAAATCTTGGGCCTGGAAGCCTGACAGTTCTGGCCAGCAACGGGGCGAGATTCACCTGAGCGGCCATGGCTATGGAATTTTGAACAGGGAAAATGAGAGCTAAAGATCCTACGCGTAGGGTAATCATGGGGATAGGAAGTTAATGACCAAGATTCATATCAGATGAACCTTCCGAATAAGCTGCCTTAAGACCGCCTTGATCATTTACCCTTTTCTATTGATTTTCGGTCAGATCTCATTTTATGTCTCCTCCGGATTATGCTATTTTCCAGGTGATTTTCTTGAAAGGGGGTAGAAGAGGTAATTCATCACCTCATCATTTCACCAAAGCGAGGCCAAGCTCCAGCACGATAAGCACAACTATCAAGAATTCCAGGATCAAGTTAAAGCGCTCTGTCATGACATTTTCGACCATCTCATAGAGGTCTCCGAGCACCTGAAGCTTGGCATTCGCCTGTGCCCTCCAAGTGTTCAGGTGGAACTTCTTGCTTGCCAGGCAGTAGAGCTTGCCAGAATACCAATCGCCATAGAGCTTGAGGGTGGACTCTGTGGTCTCAAGCTCAAGCACACTTTGGCTGCGGATCTGGATGACTTTTTTCATGAAGGGTGAGATGCGGAAGAAGCTGCCGAAATCCGCTGGATCCCTATGCCGCTTGAACAGGTTGATCTTCTCTGCCAGCTTTCTATCAAGAATCCGGAAGTTAAGGAGCTGAATATTAGCCATCTCCAGGACAGCGATCGACTCCTTGAACTCTCCAGAGGCATCCATCAGGAAAGCTCCGTCCCAATCTACAATAGCTAGGTCCTGCCGACCATAGCGGATATTGGTTACCAAAGTGGCATCTATCTCCCTTTGGGCGAGCTTTATGGATTCATCCTTCAGCATAGCAGCGATGATCTCCCCATGCTCGCTCAGGTAAGAGTCGACGGTGCCATCGTAATCCTTTACGCAGAAGAAGATATAATCTTCATAAAAGACACTTGGACTGAACTCCTGGGCCAGGCTCTTACACTCTTCGAAGAGGAGATCCTTGAGATGAGAGAGATCGGATATGCTGCTCGCATCCCTCAGATCGAAGGTGGTCTGGGCCTCTATAACGAGGTTTGAATCCTCGAAGATCTTGAGGTCGAAAGCGATCCTGTGACCGCCCACCTCGCGTATGGTGACGTTCCCTATTATCTTGAACCTCAGAAAATTTTGTTGATAAGGTGGTGCCGAACGCACAGGCTTTACAATCTCATCCTTGGCCTCCCTCACTTCCTTGGAGATAGAGTATATAAGCGTGTAAATGACTATGCCCTTGATCGAATTTGGGGGCGATGAATCTTCCGAACTTGACATAGCTTTAACCTTCCTCTTGCCATTGGCTCTTCAGATTTTAAGGAATATAAAAGATCTTGAGATTGCCTAATAGATGAGTGCCTTAGTATTAGGGGATAAATATAGGAGATCCTATCACCTCGACGGATATATCCGTAGGAGGGACTTCCATGAAACTAATAGCGTTTATTGTCATCTTTTATCCTGGCAACCTGCATTTTCCCCTCGGTAGGCACAGCAACAGGGAGATGAATGTTATAGCCCTGAATGTCAGAGGCTTTTACGAGTATACGTGGAAAAACCCTATTAACAATCGGAGCGAGCCCAAGATTAGCTATGTAACCAAGATGGGCGATGCCTGGTGGGGGAACAGGGATCTACGAGGCCTGAGAATCACTGGACTCGAGATCCCTTTTCTTTTTCGGTAAAGATCTGGGCGCATTGGCCTGAAAGCCACAGCTGCTGTGCCATGCCCTATATTGATCCAAGGGCCTTGCCTATTGCTTTACTGCCGTTGCATTTCCACTGCTCAAAGTCCTGCCGCCGGACTTCATGATATAAGTTCCCGATAGATGGCCCTCAGTCTTGAACAGGTTGAGATCACACTCATCGTACCTCTGGCCAGAGGTCTCAGGCGTAGTTAACTTGGTGGTCAACGTGATATTTTCCGCGGTCACAGATCTGCTGGCAGTCACTGAGTTCCCCACGCCATCCTTGGTCAAGGTTCCAAAGCCCATAACCCCGGCAGTCCCCATGGATGGCCACAGACTCAAGTCCATGGACCTGCCTGACTCGCCGTCGAACCTTATCGACCATTTGCCAGATATGTCCATAGCCCCAGCCTCCTGCTGCCCTTGCTCCGAGGCTCTTTGGGTTTGATTGAAGCCTGAGCTACCGATCCAGCCTAGTGATGGACTGATATCTTTGCTTGGCCTAGCTACAGGCACGGGGTTTACCGATGGCATATCCATGTTCGGCACTGCTATGCTTGGCACCGCGATCTGGCCCGGTTCAACCGCATGGGCATGAAGAGATATGCATGAAAGTAAGATAGCAGATAGCAATATGTCTGCCAGCCTCATTTCACAAACCTCCACATGGGGTAGTTGTGCCCAATAAATTTAAAGGTTATCCCGTGGTCGTGGTTTGTTGGGATTTTCCTCTATCATCTTAAACGGTTTGATCATTATATCTTAGAGCTTCTTATCGATCTCAGCCTTTATGTGCTCCAGCCGCCCTTTAACCATGTTGGCTTTCTCGCAATGAGATGCTATCTTGGGATTGCAGGTAGGTCAGGATATCCATGCCCATATTAGCCATCGAATTTAAATCAAGGCCCTCCATCAGAGTGATGAAAAGAGACACGTAATTGGCAAACTCTCTGCAATTCTCGTAATCAGCTATGTCAGTATCATACATCTTACAGAGCGGGTCCATCTCTTGATCGATCTACGCCCATTCCCCTTTATCCATGGACCTTTGTTCTCTGGTTTTCCGTTGCGGCTTCTATTCACAAACGATTATGAAGCTTTGCCCAGGAATAAGATCACTAGCTCATGGATCTATGCTGAGGCAAATTATGATGAGACAATCTATGCTGGGGTAATCCAAGCTATAGTAATAAGCTAGAGTTTAAGTTCTATAGAGGATTCCTATTTACTTTGTTTTACCGAGTGTTTTTCTAGAATAGATCTTCATCCCGCCCAATGACCGCCCTTACGAGGTCCAATATTCTTGGTTTATCGTTTTTTTCTGG
>CAZKWM010000211.1:0-3708 GCA_964556405.1 uncultured Methanotrichaceae archaeon
CTTGGCCCTCCAAGCAGGGGGTCCTTGGGCCCATCCCTCTGATAAAACCGAACTGCGATTATGCCATTGGTCAGATCCATCAGGGAGTTAGCGGTGGCCCTAGGCCGGTATCTCCACCTCAGTGCAATTTAATAGCATGTCCTGAGGCTTGAACTTGCCCTCGTGATCAGGGCGAGAGCGGAAGTCACACACCGTCATGTGAACCCGCAAATGTTGCCTTAACCTGAGAATTTATTGATTGCCAATGCCAATTAGAAGTTGGTGAGCGGAATATGAGGGATCTACTTTGCCGACTCTAAGGTTGAACTGAATCGCCTCAAGATATATCAGTTCCTGCCACCTGCTAAACTGCAGCTTGACAGGTTCGTTTTTGAGATAGTCGTGACTGGGAGCTGATGGGCTTTGAACGAAGTCGAAAACATGGCATCCATAAACAGGGCATTTTATCAAAAGATCGCCTGTGCTATCCACTATGAGATGATTGCTGCTAGCAAGAAGGTGTTGGCCAAGTAAAACATCCTGGCCTCCTCCTTTACCTCCTTTACTTATTCGCCAAGGTGGCGGAACGGCTACGTAATTGCCTGCAGAGCAATACCAATCCGGTTCGACTCCGGACCTTGGCTTTATCGGATAGCTTGGCGGTCTCAGGAGCGAAATAGAGCTACAAAATTCGATGAAACGGCTTAACGCTTAAGAATGGAGCAGATATACAAAAAAAATGTCGAAGCCGTGTTATTTCGTGCCCATGCAGGGAGCGTTCATGGTCATGCCCATCATATTCTCCATCGTCATCCTCTGCTCTGTTACATCCAAACGGCACGATCATGTTATTAAACCTTGCTATTATGGCTATATTCGTGCGTTTGCACACCAATAAATACAATATAGTACTGTTATCTGGTGCACAACACGTGAGGCGACATAAATGGCAAAAGCATATTTGAAAGCTAATCTGGAAGCAGGAAGATAGAGAAGCATTGAAAAAGATAAAAGGAGTGATAAGTGCGGAGTTCGTAACCGGGTCGCATGATCTATTGGCATTGATTGAAGGCAACAGCTACGAAGATATAACCACAAAGACGCTAAGTGAGATTAGGAAGATTCCGGGAGCATGCGAGACCGCAACCGACTTTGTGATGGGATGATGAAATCAGGCCAAAATCCATAAAATTATCAAAATTTGTATAAAGATAAAGGAAGAGAGAAATAAACTCCAGGGGTGAGATGAAAAACTTCTCCAATACTCTTTATTTAGACCCTAATTGTCCTATTTTTTCGAATTCACCAAATTGCATATGGTTGGTATCTAAGGACAGGGACGAGATCCTGAGAGCTCTGATTGCTGCCAATGGTAGCAAGATGCTGGCGACAGAAGCCAGGAAGAAGATGAGACTATCTAGAAAGGTATTCTCTAGACTCTTAGATACTCAAGAAGACTATATCGAGATTAAGCCATTTCATCTTCATAAGAACTGGCAGATCCTAGTGCTCAAGTAATGTTGCGCGTAACATTGAACATCGAACTAGTGCTCTCTCCATAAGCTGTGATTTGCACCAACTTGGTATAACTTTTACCAGGTTTATAGGCATCGGTTAGTTGTGATAATAGAAGAATTAGAGATATATTATTCCAAGAAAGTAACTTTAGCAAGATTAGAGATCCAATGTTGCATGTTGAGAGCAACATTTGCGGGTTTCGGTATAGGACCTTGAAATATGTGTGGAATACATTACCAATAGGCGAAGGGATAGAGATCGTCTTCCTAGGAGTCCTGACAGATCATCCCTATTCCACCTCTCGCCCCATCTCCAGAAACCACGCCAGGCCTCGAAGGTTTAAGCCTCTACAACAGATCGGCCTACCCCCCGCGAGGAGATCATCATGGGTAAGAAGATCACGGCTTTGCGCACTTCACAATAAGCCGTGGGGCGTTCGTTTAAAAATAATCGAAACAGACGAACTTGCAATAGATTTCATTGCGTTAATTGGATAAGAGAGATTAGGTAGTTAATATTATTAATTTTATGGAATATCTAAAATTGGTACAGTGGGATCTTTCGCAGGGGCTTGGCGTTATTATTATCTGACATTTTATTACTAAGTAAGATAATCTCTTGCCAGTGAGCTTAGCGCTGGTATATTACCCTCCTTTACCGAAACCCATGAAGCTCACCCAAAGAACATAGGCACCATGGGTGCGTATTGCCATTAAGATGGTACTTCGGACCTAGAGATCCACGGGGCACCAACACCTCAACTTTATATAAAGAGATATTAAATATGTAATCTAGAAAGGCCAATAAATGTGCAGAAAGGCATCATGGGACGTTATCCCATAGAAGCCTGGCTTATCCTCAGGTTCGACGTGAGACTATCCTCAGCAAAGAACTTCTCTACTGTGGAGTCGCTGCCTGGGTCGTATATGAGGAAATGGACGCGAATCAGAGGAGAATATACCCTGTTGTTGAGCAGGGCTACCTTGGCCTTCTATATATTCTTGCAGGCACCCAGGACCATCCTGGCCGCCAGCATCATTAACGGCAGCTAGATATGCTGCGCCGCCTAGAGGAATCATCAATAAAGAAGGGCTGGAGTCGACGAAGAGTTCTACAGCCAGGCCCTGAGAGTTGATCCCCTGGAAGAAGGTGCCCATGAGATCATGGGCACTGTATCGAAATCCATGTTTCTACACGACATGGAATGACAATTGGAGGTTACCGATGGCGGGAAATAGACTACTGAGCAGCCTAGCGTTCCCAGGTCGTATGGAAGAGCGCTAAGATCTATATCTGTGATGTTGAGGGATATGTTATAAGCTTCTGCCGTGCCCTTCATCCATGGTGTAAAGCAGGATAATCCCTCTGCACGTAAATCAATCTGGTCTTGGAATATACTGGATCCACAAACCGTTCAGTGGTGACATTGTAATCTTTCTGAGCGGTCTAACCTAGGGCCCTGCTGATCTGCTCATTGATCCCTTTGAGAAAGATATGCCTTACCTCAGTGTAGTTTGTGCTGTCTCGATTTAAGATAACCTCGTTCTTCAATATAACAGAGTTATCTACAGCAACAGTGATGTTGCTGTTAGAGGTCTTTATCCGAACATCATCAGCAGAAGCATCTAATAGCGATATCAGGATGGAAAGCGATCTGATTATTGCCAAGCAGATTTTCATAAGATTCCCCCTATAAGGTGAAATACTATCATGTATCCCTTAGACAGCACTTCTGAGGTTTTAGATATGGAAATAATCCCTCGGAAGATTCTATTATTTAGGTTGTATTAAATATCTCTCGGCAGAACCATTGAGCGGCATTTCTTTTTGGGATGGCTCCAATATCTATCCCAGCCTATGTATATCCGCGTAGTTCCAATGCCAAAATGCGTGCATTCGCGGTCGTAAAAAGGATGATAGCTCTATGCCCGCAGTTAGGTATATTAATACGCCATCTAGATGCTATACCCTTTGAGGTCGGTGTGAGATTCAATGCCAGGGCATAAGGTTTTAGTTATCGATTCCGGGGGCAGGGGCAACTCCATAGCCCATGCCTTCACCAGGAGCGACTTGGTAAGCCACGTGTACGTAGCCCCGGGAAACGCCGGGAGCGAGCTTATGGAAAGATGCAGCCTGGCAACGAAGGACGGGAATCCTCTAAAATCCATAAAGGATCTCCTCTCCTTTGCCAGGGAGAACGTCGACCTCACC
>CAZKWM010000212.1:0-3703 GCA_964556405.1 uncultured Methanotrichaceae archaeon
TTTGCCTGTAATCAAGCCTAAGAAAAGAAATCCTAAAGGTTTTGGAGCTAGGATATGGGATGAAATCTATAATGAGGAAGTATATGAAAAAGATCGATTTGTGAAGGCTTCTTTGGTGCGCTAACTAATTGGTTTGGAGAAGATGTGCCATGCTTCCTAGATAATACTACTATAACCATAATTGGCTTAAGAATTGTGGCTTATGCATTGAGAATACTACCACGACGTTATATAAATCCATTAACATGATAGGCACGCCCCTCCAACATATCTGCCTTTTAGTGCACCCTCTTAGGCTTAAAGCTTTATCCTTACAGACATATACGCTATAATATGACAGAGAGAAAGCTCAAGGAGGTCTGCCCGGTTTGCGGCAGCGTCGACCTGTACTACGAGATTGGTGGTTTTGCAGGCAAGGTCTACCACTGCAAGCAGTGCGATTACGTCGGCCCTCTGGTGGTCGAGGCTGATGGGAAGATGGCCAAAGCGATAAAAGGAGAGCACGGCCAGGAGTGGGAAGGAAGCGGCTCCTCCAAGAGCAAGGGACTAGAAGGATAACTACCTGCTCAAGGAGATTGCTCTGAGCCGCCATCCTTCTCAGAAATCGCCCCAGCCCCACTCACTATCTCAGCAGTATCATGGTGGGGGGTGAGGGAGATGAATATGTAGTATGACGTGGCGGCAGCCAACATGGGGACCCTTCATTTATCCACTAGAAGAATTCATCCATGAAGATCTCAGCAAGGTATCTCGGGTTCATGGTAACCTCACCTCTACAATGACGTGCTTAAAATCAGGCATGTCAATATCGATGAAGAGCTTTAGGACCATCTTCAAGGCACACTTCAAGGCGATCTTCGGATCCCTCGCTTGGCAGTAGGACAAGAAAGAATCCATTTGATAACCCGAGATCAAGGGCCTTTTAGTGCTATTTTCTCGCTATTGCAGTTTTTGGACGTTAAACACCATCGTTATCGCTACTATTTACTATGGCCAGGTAGAAACTTGAATCTTTGGTCCTGCGGGTCCTTTGATAGAGACTTACCCTATCGACCATCTGAGGCGGCGTGTAAGAAAGTTAGAAAGGTTAAGACGTCTCAGGTGATGATTCTAAAGACTCAGATGGAAGTTTAGAAGATTTCGGCCCCGACTCACATCTCCTCTGATAATAAACCTTGATGAACTCGGCCCCATAATAGAAGATCTGCGCAGAGTAATAGAGCCACATTAGAAAGACCAGTATGGAGCTTACTGCGCCATAGATGCTTCCCATATTGGAAAAACTGAGGGCTAGCTCTATGATCCTGTTTCCCAGCATGAATAGTAGGGTGGTCACGCTGGCCCCGAGAAAGGCACAGCTCCAGGGGATTTTAGCAGCTATGAGAAGCTTGTAGATGACGGCCAAAAAGATGATCACCGTGGATGTAGATGAGAAGAAGCTCACCACGTAAAGCCAGCTTAGGTTGAGGGGTAGAGGGATTCTCAGGGATTCCAGCACGGGCAGAACAATTCTGGTTATCATCTCAGAGAGCAGCAGCAGCATTCCCACAACCAGCACCAGAAAGGATGAGAGCAGATAGGCGATCACTGTGTAGAGGGTTCTCTCAAGGACGGGTGCCTGGATGCCCCAGCCACCCCACATGACCCTGAAGGCATCCCTGATCTGGACGAAGACTCCCGCAGCCCCTATAAAAAGAAAGGTCAGTCCCACAACTGTGGCTGTATAGCTCGAAGAGGGATTGAGCAGAGACTTTATCACCGACTCTAAGGCATCTCTAACCGTGGGGCCTGCCAGGGCATCTATCTGACCCATGACACTGCTCTGGGCCTCCATTCTACCCAGGAACCATCCCAGGAGCACGACCAGTAGCATCAAGGTCGGAGCCAGGGATAGAAGGACATAGTAAGCTGTGGATGCTGCAAGCATCGGAGCCCTATCCCTGAGCCACTCAAAGAAGGCCGATAGGAATAGATCAGGAACGTCTTTTAGATCCATGGATGCTTCCACCTGAGGGTTCTCTCTGCGCGCCTCCGGATTAGCCTTTTGATCGTTGTGGAGAGCTGGGCCGGATAGCAGAGGAGAAAAGGCAAAATTAAAGTTTTGAAGGAGAGGACGATTAAAAAAGAAGCTTGGCCTAATTATTCTCATCCATAATCAAATCCCGAAAAAATAGCCTCGCGCTGTTGTTTTCCGGCCAACCTTCTTATCCCCATAGGTCCTATGGTCCTGTCGTGGCAGGGATCTTCCTGCAGCTTATAAGGTCTAAGAAGCAAGTCCTCTTCGTGAGCCAGCGCATCTCCAGCCAATAGACACAAGGGCCCTGGAGCTCCAGGCTGCTAAGGGGATCATTCAAGAGGTGTTTGGAGCTGGGCCTGAGGATGTGTAGGAGATGATCCAGGCCAAAATAGCGGAACTGAAAGGGCTGTATTAGAACAGCGCCAGGTAGAAATATCATTAAAATAGATTACTAATCGGCGAGGGGATAGATTATTGCCTTCCTGGGAGTCATGGCAGATCTTCCTATTCCACCTCTCGTCCCATCTCCGGAAAACGTGTCATGGATCAAAGGCTTAAACCTCCCCGATAGATCGGCCTATCCCCCCGAGCTCACTCGCCTTGTAAGTACCTTGGAAAAGCAACTCTATGAGGCACGCCGAAAGTCTGGAGGAAAGCGAGGAGAGTAGCTTCATTCACATAAAAACAAAGGAAATTTAATTTCCCTTCGATGTCATCTGTTTCTTATTTTGGATAATAGCTCAGCCAGATAATCGGCATCAATGCCACTCTGGGAGAGTCGGAAAAGAGTAGATTCGATCAGCTCTTCTCTTTGTACCGCTTCTAAATTTTCTTGCATTTTTCTATTAAGTCTGCCAGAACTAGCTCGCGTGGTTTAGGATTAGTAGACTCGTCCTGTGATTTTCTGGTATTTCTGTTCATCGATGAGCACTAGCTCATGTTATACCGAGCTTTTGCGCTTCGTATGCTATGGAGCCCGGTTTCCTTAAGTACCTTCGTATGCATTGGTCTCGGCTTTTAGCTTTCAAACCACTAGGATGTCGAATCCAATCAACATTCAACACGGCTTATTAAGAGTTAACCGAAAATAGTGAATAGGGGTGGTTTAAAGCTGAATCCATGGATCTATCTGCCTGATATCGCTTTCATTTGCTTTGATGTTTTGGTCCTGTGCGCTCGATTTCAAAGATAAGCTGGATAGGGTTCATGTTTGCCCCTATTGCGGCTTCTCCTCTGACCACGACTACAATGCAGCCATGAACATCCTCTCCGCAGGGATGGAACAGCACGTAGCGCCCATAGAGTCAAAACCACTACATCACATATCAATGATGCAAGTTTTGGCCATGAAGTGGGAAGACCTACTCTGGAGAGCGTTACCTTTGGTGACTACACAGAAAAGATATCTATAGCCTACTATGATTTGAGTAATAACAGAATAATCAGCATCATCTAAGCTGAATATGGCAATTAACTAACATCTAACTGTGCAGCCTAAACTGGCCTGATGAAAGAATCATCGTCGGGCTTATAGAGCGCTAATGCGCCTGCTATACGCCCCATGGGATGGTGGAAAAATCGGGATAATCACGACAGGGACTTGCTCTTAAAAATAGCACAAAATAAGTTTTAGGGGAAGGAAGTTACTCGATGTTCACTTCCTTTCCGGTTCGCTTGGCGGCCTTA
>CAZKWM010000213.1:0-3682 GCA_964556405.1 uncultured Methanotrichaceae archaeon
ATCCCTGGCCGTACTGGTCTTAGTTTTTTCCCTGGGAGCCCAGGCATCCTTAGATTCAGTGCCAGAGGAGGATGTGCTCCCGGACTCAGTATCCCAGAGCAATACATCTATGATTAATTCGCCTGCGAATAATCCATCCATTGATAGATCATCCATAATTGATCAATCTGCTGATACCAGTCAACTTTCTAATCAACCACCAAAGATTTTAAGTTTAGTATCTGATAGGGAGTGCTCTATTAAAGCAGGATATGCTGTAACCTGGTCTGCGCAGGCTCAGGATACCGAAGGAGATCCTCTGCTTTATCAGTTCTGGATCAATGGCCCAGAAACTGGAGGGACTTGGATGGCCACCACCAACTGGACCGCGCTCAACTCTTGGACCTGGAGGACATCCCCAGCGGATGTGGGCAACAGCGTGATAGTAGTCAGGGTTAGAGACGGCCTTCATTCGAGTCCCGACGATTGGGATGACCTGGTCAGTACCGAGTTCCAGGTAGATAGCAAGACCTCGGGCAAAGTCCCCGAACTTATCAGCCTCAGGTCGGATAAGCAGAGCCCTCAGCCTCGGGGGGAATCCATCGCCTGGACTACTAAGGCCTCAGATGCCGATGGTGATCCTGTACTGTATCGGTTTTTCTTAAAAGGCCCGTCCACCGATGGTGAATGGGTAGCAGTAACCCCCTGGACCACCAAAAATACTTGGGCCTGGGATACCAAAAATTTCGCGGCGGGGATTTACTACGTGGAGGCCAGGGTCAGAGATGGGTACCATGCTGGCCATGAGAGCGCGGATAACTTTGTCAGGGTGAGCTATGTTATCAGACAGTTCCCGAATTAGTGTTATGTCTTGAAGCATTAAGTTTAAAAGGAGCTGTATTACAAGAACGGCAACCCATGCCTTTTTTGGCCTTAATTTTCAGTTTCGCTCTGCCCTGGCAAGGTACTCATAGCCAATACTACTACTATCAGCTTGACCGCCTGCTTACCCTTCTGAGCTACGCCTAGCAGGCGGCTTCATCCCCCTCAGGCCTCAGCAGACTTAAATCTTCATAGAGATGATTTATATTGATACATTTTATCGCGATACCGTTTATCTTCTCATAAAGTCGAGTGTGTCTAACACACCAAGATTAATTTAGTGTTAATTTAGAAAGAATCAAATAATAATGTATATTTCGAATGTTAAAGCGCTGGGATACAAGGATTTACGATATCAATCGCCTTTTAGAAGTGTACGATCCATTATCGCTAAATCCGGAACCAATGGATGTTCTTAGACCTAAGGTTCATGATCCAAATGTGATAATTAAAGCACTCATCGCAAAAGAGTTTGAAGGTATTTAGTTAAGATCTGCTGAAATAAGGATCTATTGTCCAAATAGCCTATTAAAAACCTGATCTATTCACTGTATTCGCGGGGTTAAAGTTACTTACTCCTTCTCCGATCCGCCTTACCAAAGGCATACGTCGACATCCCTTAGAAATCGAAATACTCAGCCAAATATATTACTATATACTTTTCTACCGTAAATCATTTGGTATATAGAAAAATGAGATTAAGTATTAATCACCCCTGTCCAACGATGTCCTAAGGGTAGCGAGGCTCCTGGTGAAGAATTCGCTCTCTCTTGAATTGGAGGAAGAAGATGCCCAGCGGAAGATTCTGTGAGGCCCGGGAGCAGCCTTAGGGAAGACCTGGCTTTTACGTCAGGCATCGAGCAGGACGTTAGGAGGCGATAGTTGGTTGCTGATCACTTCGAGCTGCCAGCCCTCCAGGGCTGATGGAGGCCTTCTGGGCCTTATCGAGTACTATGATGCAGTGCTTAGAAAGGACAGCATGGCTGACAGGGAGTCTGATTTTAGGGCCAGCAAGCTTGGTCTGGTGGTAGATCTGGTGAGGATGATCGATATCCCCGAGGGCCTTAAAGTCGAGCTTACCTCCGCCATAGTTGATGCCTGGAGGCTTCAAGTTCCTGAGGTGACCCAGGAGCAGAGGGCCGGAGAGAGGGAAAATCTTCTTAAAGGAATTGAAGGCATCAAAAAATATATCGCCTGGTCTGCGGATCATATTGAGATCTCGAACCAGAAGAAGCTGGATCTGGCTCTTAGATTCATCATGATGCTGGAGCCCTCGGATTTCGAGCCCGAGGCTATGGCCAGGATCAATGGCCTCATACGAAAAGCAGTGATCTATCTGGGAAAGGCTAATGCGTACAACTCTATGGCCTTTAACACTTAGAGCTGTGACCCATAACTGCGATCTCCCATAACATTTATACCAAAAAAAGAAGTTCGTAGAGAGATCCCTAAGATAATGAGCCTTATGGTGACGAAGGATCAGGTTGCAGTGTCCTTCAGCTTTGATGGCTTTTCTTAGAGGTGATACCAAAGCTATATTAACCATCAAGCATATTCTAATTTGCAAATAGAAATGATTCCAGGCTCTATTTTCCTGTACGAGAATAGAATCAAGTTAGAGGAATTATTAAATAAAGTTATTGTTTTTTAGTTGCTAGGCATATCGGTTTTGTTTTAAAAATCTGTATGAATCTAGGTCTACATAAAACACGTTTTGTAGACCAAGACCGGAACAAGAACCAATTCCTCATCTGCAAGGCAATCCTGGTGTCGTTGGTTTCAATAGCCTCTACGAGGCATTTGTGCATAAATAAATAATGGCAATGTGAATAAAAATCAGTGTGATTAGTATCGTGATGAATAGCTCATAGGCATGGGAATAGTAGGGCTACGTATAGTAAAAAGAGTGTGCGTGATAAGAATCAAGAGGAACCCAGGTGGCAAATCACTAAAATAGATCTAATCTATTTATCGTTAAAATCTATATACCAGAAGCAGATAGCACATCTAGGGCAGAATCGTTATGTGGAGTGCGGGGAAAGGGATTCGAACCCTTGAACTCCTGCGAGAATAGATCTTGAGTCTATCACCGTTGGCCTGGCTTGGTTATCCCCGCCTGATACGGATTGTTATGAGGTCGATTAAGTCATTTAGGTCAGGTTGTATTTAAGGTTTTGCGGAGATTAGAATTATCTCTATCTCCCAAGACTGCAGCCCATACAAGCGCAAAATGTAAATTGCTTGAAGGAAATGATACAAAGCCATGAAGAAGGGATGGGTAATCTGGCTATTGGCGCTATCCGCGCTAGTAGGGGTGACACAGGGGTTCACTCCCCAGGGGCTAGTGGATGAGCTGGGAAAGATACCTGTAGTTAAGGTAGTCCAGGTTAATGAGATAGCTTGGACGCTGGTATTCAACTCGTCAGGGATAGGGCCAGCTTTGCTTGAGCTGTGCCTGCGATACAGAGCATCTTAGTGAACCATACGAGAATTCCTGCTGCAATCCGCCTTGTTCGCAACAGCATCCAAACACTTGTCCCTGCAATAACTGTATCTGGAACAAAAATAAAGATAGGTGGGAACATAATCAATGCGTAACATGTTGAGTCCATGGTAATGGGTGAGGAACCATGAAACCATATTTGATATTGCTGGCAATGAACCTTATAACGGTGGGGGTTATTCCTGGGGTATCGGAGAACGCTACTTCGGACTATCAATAGTTCTGCTCACGACGCTCTACAATCTGCAATAAACGCGGGCGGGACAGTCTACCTGAAGGAAGGTGTTTACAGGCAAACCATGACTATTGATAGGTCAG
>CAZKWM010000214.1:0-3668 GCA_964556405.1 uncultured Methanotrichaceae archaeon
TCGCATTGCATCCTCTCAACTCGGAAACCTTTATAGGGGTACGAGATTATAAGCTTTTTAGATATGGCTGAAACCGGAGATGGCATAAACGAGTCCCAGGCTGGCGCGGACTTCTCGCGCTACATCCTGGACCGCATGCGCCAGCTCGAGGAGAGAAATCTGGCGCTGCGAGAGCAGAAGGACCGCGTGGAAGGGGAGAAGCGGGTCATAGAGAACCAAAAGCTCAAATTCGAGCGGGAGGCGAGAAAACTAAGGAGCGAGCTGGAGCGCTTGAGAGTAGGCCCCATGATCGTCGGCACAGTCGTGGATGTACTGGACGAAAGCAGGTTAATCGTCAAGAGCAGCACGGGCCCCAGGTTCGTAGTCAACGTGTCCCAATTCGTAGAGGAGGAGATAAAGCCAGGCTCCCAGGTGGGCTTGAATCAGCAGTCATTTGCGGTTATGTCGGTCCTTCCAGCACCGAAGGATCCGGCCGTCTTCGGCATGGAGATAGAAGAAGCTCCCAGCGCGAACTTCAACCAGATAGGAGGCCTGGACAACCAGATCGCTGAGATCAGGGAGACGGTGGAGCTGCCCTTAAAGAGGCCCGACCTCTTCGAGGCCGTGGGCATAGAGCCTCCCAAAGGAGTTCTTCTGCACGGGCCACCGGGTACTGGAAAGACCATCCTGGCTAAGGCTGTAGCCAACAGCACTGAGGCCACCTTCCTCAGAGTCGTCGGATCCGAGTTCGTTCAGAAGTATATAGGCGAGGGAGCAAGGCTCGTCCGTGAGCTCTTCGAGCTGGCTAAAAATAAAGCTCCTGCCATAATCTTCGTGGATGAGCTAGATGCCATCGGCGCCCGGAGAATGGATGGCGCCACCAGCGGTGACAGGGAAGTTCAGAGGACCCTCATGCAGCTCCTGGCTGAGATGGACGGCTTCGACGCCCGGGGCGAGGTGAAAATCATAGCTGCCACCAACAGGCTGGACATGCTCGATCCCGCGCTTCTGCGGCCCGGGAGGTTTGACAGGGTGATACTGGTGCCGGCTCCCAACAGGGACGCCAGGGCCTCCATCCTCAGGATACACACCGCGGGCATGCGCCTGGACGATGCCGTGGACCTAGAGAGGGTCGCTGATGCCACCGAGGGCGCCAGCGGCGCAGACCTGAAGGCCATAGCCACGGAGGCGGGCATGTTCGCGATCCGCGAGGAGAGGACATTAATATATCAGAAGGATCTGGAGCAGGCGATGCCCAAGATTCTGCAGAAGGAGAAGGTCTGCGAGCCGGCGGACCTGGTCCAGCAGTATATTTGAGCTGCTGGATATTTTCTCTCTTTTCTAGGATTTTCTTATATATTGGTAGCTAATCTCACTGAGGGCGATTTCAAGTATAGGCTAGGGATCTTGATAGCCAAGAGGAGCTCGTTATGGTCATCCGTCGATGGCACAGCGTCCCGAATCTATGTACCTACCCTTCGACGAGAATTTCATTAGCTTCAATCATCGCCTACGCCTTGGCCCTAATATTTGCCTGGATATATTGCAGTCAAGCCTGGTACGCGTTCCTCATACCGGCCATAGCCGTAGTAGCTTATAGCATCGGAGCCCCAGGCTTGTCCAGATTGAAGGATATTCCTTTAATAAAGAATCTGGTGATTGCCCTGGCCTGGGACATGTTCTGTGCATTGATAACCGGGGTAACCTGGCCCATGATCATCCTCATTTCGGTTCTAAGCTTTGTCAATTCTGCCTTGTATGACATTCGAGACGTTGAGGGAGACCGTATTGCCGGTGTGAGGACATTGGCCGTGGTTCTGGGGAGTAGAGTGGTGCGAGTGGTGCCACTTCTCTTGGGCCTTGATTTTATTGCCCTGGCCCTGATCTGGCCTTTAGCGATTGGAGGCATGATGCTGGTATTCCAGATATTCTGTGTAATCTATTTCAGCACACAGTGCAGGCATCCTTCCTTGCTGGATATGCTGTGAGACGGAGAATGTATTCTTTTTGCTCTGGTCTTGCTAATTCTTGGGGAACTCGAGTGTGTCTAACATACTAAGGTTAAGTTAGATCGATCTATTATATAATGAAGGCATGATAGGTTTGTGATGAGTTCGAGGTGGAGTCGGGGCACCCTTGCCCCGGCTTTTGTTTTAACTATTATCGCATTGATTCCCGAGGCTAATGTAGAGTCTCCCCCACATGCGAGGGAGGAAATGATGCATCCCAAGATACGGCTTGAAACTATTAAATTTCTTATGCAGGAGAATTTGCGCGGATGCTTACAGAGCTTACCTGGCCAGGCTTGATGATCTGCAAGTTGTTCAAGAGCCCCTAGGGCATCTTATAAGATCACTGTACCCGCCGGGGGATAAACATATGATGGCTTTAGGGAGGAGGCAGCGACCCTGAGCAAGGAAGCCCGCATCCTGGCACGGGTCAGGGAGGCCGAGGACCTGGCTGGGAAGAAGGCTTTGGATGCCAGGAAAACGATGGAAGAGGCCCGACTATCCCAGGAAAAAGCCAAGCTTGAGGACCTGAGCATTGTTCCGGGGCCGTTGACCAAGATCACCAAAAAGGGAGAGCGTCGAGAGTATCTCAGGTGGATCAGCTACTGGCAGGAAAAAGGCAAGCGTCGCAAGGTCTACTTGGGCAGCTGCAATAAGATGACCCAGGACGAAGCCCTGGCTAAGGCCAGGAAGATGAAGGCTGAGTCGCTTAGTATGAGGAAGATATTCAAACCGAGATCAATCCACAAGATGCATTAGAGCACCCCGATGGACAACATGTACCATGGCCACTGCATTCCGTGCTGGGATTACTATCCCCGTAGAATCAAGCCCTGCAAGGACCTGTACCAACTATCCCAGTGCATTTGCCAATATTTATAGCGAACAAATATGATGTTAGACTGCGATAATGAAGCACCAGGAGCGGAAATTAACCCTTCCAGAGCCACTAGGATGTCCTCAAAGAGTTCTAACTATGCCCTTCATAGGCTTTCCTTTCCTGGGCATCAATTTGGTAACTTATCGGACTTAAGATCCCCTATCAGCTTCCACCTCTGGGCTTTCTTCTCTCCTCTCTCCTGGCTTCTATGTGGGATAGATACATACCTGGCATCCCTTTCCTCCTGGTCTCCTCAGCGAAGGCATTGGCCACTGCAGCCCTGATATCTTCCCTGAGACTCTTCCTGGCCTCAATTACCGCAGCCTCTATGATATTATCGACTATTCTCTCGACTTTTATCCTGAATTCTGCGTTCTCCTTCAGGTCTGGATTCGCTTTCCCCAGGTAGAACATGAGATCCTTTTTTGCAGTTTCCCTGTAACCAAGCATGATTCTATACCACCTGCTTTTCCACAGATAGCTCTTCCGTGGGATAGGTGATCACACATGGGTTATCAAGCCATCCCCTACTTAGCTGGACTTGGGGAGGCCGTTGAAGTAGATGGACCTAGCATGGGAAGAGCTTTGATTTTTCTTCCGGCAAGGTAGTTGCGCTATCGGAGATGCTAGCCAAGCAAACTAACGTCCATAGCTATCGAGGCCGGCATATTCGTGATCCACAGGATTGGACAGTAATATCAGGAGGATCATATCAGAAAGATCTGGAGCAAGCGGCGTCTAAGATCCTGCAGAAGGAGAAGGTCTGCAAGCCTAGGACTTGATCCAGCACTGACCTCCTC
>CAZKWM010000215.1:0-3666 GCA_964556405.1 uncultured Methanotrichaceae archaeon
TGGACCTCCTCCTCTGGTACAAAGAGGCTGGAGAGGTATTCAAGTGACCGTTTCTTCGAACCTTTTTTCTTTGAACTTTAGCCTTTGGATCTTAATCTTTAAGCCTTAACCTCTGAATGTTAATCTTTGAGCCACTGTTCTAATATGCCGTTCTTTATACTTCTTCCTTAAGCCATCGTAACTTGAATCCTTCTTTAAAAAAGCCCTTTTTTTCTCAGCTCATGATAAGAAAGAAAATATACTCTAAGGCCTTGGCAAAATCGCTGAGCTTCCTATTCACCATTTGGGATCGAAGGGACCTTCCTCCGTGCCTCTATCTACCATCTTGGATTCTTTACCGGGACTCCTTTAACTATGGTCTTAGGCCGGTATCTCAGGCCGGAACCTCAGGCATAGCTCATAAACTCCTTCCTCGGACCTCCGCTCTATATCGAAGCCCATCCGCTCAAAGAGGGCCATCATTGGCCTGTTATCCATAAGGACCTCGGCAGTAAAGCAAAGCAATCCCTGCCTTCTGGCCAGGTAGGTGAGGTAGGACAGGATTTCGCTGCCCACGCCCTGGCTTTGGTACTTATCCCTGACCACCAGGGCCACCTCGGCGGTATGCATGTCCTTGTTTATTTCGTACTGGCCAAGGCCTATGACCGTCTCCTGATGGTCCTGACCTTCTATCACAGCCAGAATGACCATCTTTCTGGTGTAGTCCACCACACCAAAGCCCTGGAGCCTCTCGTGGGGCATATCCCTCCTGGCGGAGAAGAACCTTCTGTACATGCTTTCATCTGAAAGGGAGTAAAAGAAGTCCTTAAGAAGGGGCTCATCGGTGATCTTGACGGGCCTAAGCAGGATTCTGAGCCCGGTCTTGGTGGTCCTGTAGGTCTCCAAGCCCTCGGGATACTCGCCTTTCCTCCCGGGTATGAAGGCCTGATCAGGGTAGATGAACCTCCTTTTCTTGGCCTCATCTATAAGCCAGGGTCTGAACTTGGGATGAGCTATGGATATGAGGTCCATGGCCCTCTCCCTTATGCTCTTGCCGTGGAGGTAGGCTATGCCGTACTCCGTCACCACGTAGTGGACGTCGCCGCGGGTAAGGGTGACCCCCGCCCCCTCCTGGAGAGACGGGACTATCCTGGACACGGTATCGTTGATGGCCGTGGAGGGCAGGGCCAGGATAGTCGTTCCACCCGGAGCCATGACAGCTCCCCTCATGAAATCGGCCTGACCGCCTATGCCGCTGTAGAAGGACCAACCTAGGGACTCGGCAGTGGCCTGGCCGGTGAGATCCACCTCCATGGCGCTGTTGACGGCGGTCATGTTGTTGACCCTGGCTATGATAAGGGGGTTGTTGGTGTAGTCCACGGTCTTGAACTCTATGGCAGGGTTGTCGTCTATGAAATCGTAGGTGGACCTGGTGGCCATGCAGAAGGAGGCCACGGTCTTTCCCGGGTCTATGCTCTTCTTAGAGTTGTCCACGACGCCCTTTCTCATGAGGTCGACTATGCCATCGCTTAATAGCTCGGTGTGGACGCCCAGTTTCTTCTTACCCTCCAGCTGGGATATGACAGCGCTCGGTATGATGCCGTAGCCTACCTGAATGGTCGATCCGTCGGGGATGATCCTAGCTACGTACCTGGCGATGCTCTGGACGATGTCATTGGGAGCCTCGAGCCTGTACTCTAGAAGGGGCTCGTCGTGGGGAACCACGAAGTCTATGTCCTCGATGTGGAGGAAGCCATCGCCGTGGACCCTGGGCATGAAGGAGTTGGCCTGGACAATTACCAGGGATGCCTCCTCCGTGGCGGCCTTTACGATGTCCACGCTCACCCCGAGGCTCACGTAGCCATGCTTGTCGGGCATAGAGGTCTGTATCAAGGCGACGTCTATAGGCACGATCTTGCTCCTTAAAAGGGCAGGGACCGCCGAGAGGAAGATGGGGGTGTAGTCGGCATCGCCCCGGTTTACGGCGTTTCTGGTGCTGTCGCCTACGAAGAAAGAATCCAGCCTGAAGTTCTCCTGGAGACGTTCATCGGTGTAGGGAGCGACCCCCAGGGTCCAGACGTGGATGACCTCGGTTCCAAAGAAGGCCTTGGGGTTGTTTTTAACGTAATTAACCAGGGCCTGGACCAGGTACTGGGGCTCGCCGCAGCCTGTCCCTATGAATATCCTGTCTCCTGCGTGAATGTGGCCAAAGATCTTATCTTCAGGGGCGAACTTTTCAGGGTAAGCGCTTTTTATATCGTTCAGAGTGCTTTTACCATCCATAGCCACTTCATCTCCTAGGCATCTTCGTCTTAATTATCGGTTTACCATCATCTTTGGCGTTAAACCCACATAAACCATCTGTCCATGCAGGATGGATAAAAACCGATAAGGTCGATAAAATTTATTTTTAGAACTTACGTAGTCGCCCCTCCTATAAATTAATAGTTAGGAAATTTTATAATAAATTGGATAGAATCGCTAACGATTTGATGTGTATATTCGAACCAACTTGCGCTACGATTTAGCCTTTCAACTTCTAATCTAAGAAAAGCTCTTATAGAGAACAATATGTGTGCTCTTTGAGATAGGCTAATTCTTACCTGACAGTTTCCAACCACAGAATTGCTTAATCCCCCCCTATGGTACTCTTCGATCTTCGAGGAATAATCGCCTAATTTATCGCGATCTTTTTCCTTCATATCAAGCAGATCATTTGCCCAGTACTAGATGTCACCATCTTTAGAGACAATCGAGAATCGTATCACCGATGATTAAGAAACTTTTTTGGGGGGTCAATAATGCCTTTTACCTCATTCCATAACGCTTCTGTGCCTGAGGCTGTCTTCGAAGAAGACGGGTAGAAGTATCTTGTGAGGGGCTATTAAACTCATCTGTGTGACTTCCTGCTGCTTATGTACATGTAAATACGTCTACTGGTGCCAGAAGGAAGTTTATATAATCAATGTCATTGCATTTAGTATGATTCATTTGGCTATAATATGCTATTCCTGAAACTTAATATAACTTGTTCTGTTTTTGAATGCACTTTCAAGTGCGTGAGTCCTATGGTTACAAAAGCTCAGAGACGCAACTATCGATCCTGGAGCTTTAATCGGCTTAAAGAGTTCGTGACATATAAGGCAGCTATAGCTGGCGTTCCTCTAGTCTACATTGATCATGCATATACTTCCCAGAAATGTCCTATATGCCATGATATATCCAGGTCCAATCGTCCAGCCAGGGACGAATTTAAGTGTATCTGCTGTGGTTTCCCTGGTAGGATAGGTCACATTGCAGCGACTAATATAGCCACCAGGGTAGAAGTCAACCTGTCTATTGTAGCCCAATTTTTTACGGAGTTACAAGCGATACCCTTAATGAGAGGGTAGTTGACCAGACCACTTACTACACCTGATCTACCCTTGAGGTAATCCCAAGGGGATGATTATCATCAGCTAAATGATATTCAATATGCACATCTTTAGGGATTATTTCGTTATAAGTTGTATGTAGATGGCGTTTAGTAAGTATTAACGCATCTTGTAATTCGTTGGTCTACACCTCTGGATTATCCGCAGGAGACAGCAAGGAGCCCAAAAAGTTATACCCTCCTTGTTCCATTACCGTCCTAGGGAGTTAGCAATGTCAGGATCAAGTCTTATGGTGATCATAGGGGTTCTCCTG
>CAZKWM010000216.1:0-3664 GCA_964556405.1 uncultured Methanotrichaceae archaeon
ATCTCTGAAACTATATTTGCAAATGCATGTTTTCACATTGCTTCCTGTGGAGTTTGACGTGCTCTTTCGATTGATCAAATTTGCATGTGTCTCTCTTTCGTCGTTTTTGCGCTATCACCAAAGATTCTTTTACAAAGGGAAAGCTATTTCGCGGTTTGAGAAAACTATTTCGCGGTCTGTTGATTTTCAACATTTTTCTTTGCCTCATCCTTTGCTTTTATCATCTCCTATCTTGTTTCATTTGAAATTGATTGTTTTGAAAACTGCAATTTTGTGTTTTGTCCACTTTTGTTTTCGCTAGTTCTTACTGAAGTTCGTTTCGTTTCATCTTGTTTCATTTCTCAATAATCGAAGTGGATAAAGAAGAAGTTGATACTGCTCAGCTTTTACTTTCATTTACTTCTGATTCTACTTGTTTTTCATCCTCTTCCTCTTCTTCTTCCTTGTCAAGTCATTCTTCTATTTCTTCTTCTTCACTCTCGACAAGTTCAGGTCGTCCTTCAATTTATGCCAGGCATTATAGTGAAGATGATTTAGTGAAGTGTTTACAGTTCATGCAGCGTTCCAATTTACATCCTGATAAAGCTTCGTCGCAATTTCATGAAGAAACTGGAATCTTGATACCACCCAGCACTCTTCGAAGTCGTGTGTGCAATCTTGGTTCTTCCTCTGCTCTTACTGATGGGACTTATGTCGCACATCATGGTTCTGCGCCTAATTTGACTTCGTTGGAACGGCCATGCTTTGCTGATTGGATTCGTCAACATTCGAATGCTTGCCTTTGCCTCTCCAAAGAACTTTTGAATGAAAAAGTGATTGAGATCGCGGCACAAAGAGGTCACATTATGAAATCTCCTCCAAGCAAGCCGTGGTGGCATGATTTTTTCAAAGAGGTTTGCTTGGTTTGATGCTGACAATTTATTGTAGTATTCTCGGTTTCACTTTTTCTTTTTGCATTGTGCATTGTTGTCATGTTTTTATTCAGTTCCCTGATTTGACTTTGAAGCATGGATATTTTCAAACGGAGGATCGAGCTTATTCATTCAATGAAACTAATGTCAAGCTTTGGTTTGAGCAATTTATCAAGCTTTGCGCTGAGCACCACATTTGTCGTGCTTATCAATTTGGCAATTATGATGAGGTGAGTTCTCCACAAATCTAGACCATTGCTTGTCTGCATCCTATAGGTCCAATTCTGTCAGTCCGTCTTCTTAGTTCTCTTTGAATTCAGTCTTTCAATTGATTTTTCTTCTTCGTTTTCTTGTTCCCTTTCACTTGTACAGACATCAGCCAATGAGCAGCCTGTTACGACTTTGGTTGCTGGCATTCGTGGCAAAAAAGCAGTTCTTCCTCGTCCTCGCAACAATGCTGGTCATGTTACTCTTGGTGCATTTATTGTCGCGGATGCTTCAGTCAGTATACCTGGAATATGGCTCTTTACAGGCAAGAAATTTATGAAGAACCATTTGGCTGGAGCTGATCCGGGAGCCATAGGAGCTTGCACTGGTTCTGGATCGTTAAAGAAAGAGGTCAATATTGCATTTCTTTGCTTGTACTCCTACTTCTCCTTTCTTCCGTTTGCCTTGTTGCTATTGTCTTTCTCTTTTTTTTCTTCACAATCCATTGCTTTTTTTGGTTCTACTGTAATGATGCAAGTCCATCTTATTCGCTTAACTTGTGTTGTGCTTCTGCTCTGTTTTGGGATTTAATTTGTGTGTCTCACAGTTGTTTCCCTCGGTTGTCGAACATTATGGCAAGTGTATGAGCAAGGTGCTAAAGCCAGGCGAAGAATGCGTTTTGTTGATTGATTCAGCTGAGGTGCATTTGAGTTCAGCAGCGCTTGAAATGGCCAAGAAGTATCATGTCAATTTAGTTTCCTTGATCAAAAATTCAACAGGCGATACTCAAGCACTGGACAAAGTTTACTTTGGACCTTGGCAGCGATGCTTGAGAAAGGAGAAGGAGAATCACATTTATCAGTTCTCTGCTTCCAAAGGAATTCTTCAATCAATTGAAAAGGCTGATGTGGTGCGTCTTGGAACAAAATCTTGGCATGTGATTGATACTGCTGCTAATCGAGCTGCTGCGTTTTCGAGCACTGGAATTTTTCCGCTCAACCCACATGTTTTCGACCACATCTGGAAGCTTCGTGCTAGTCAATCGGCCACTTCGTCTCCTCCTCCTCTCATCACTGCTCCTCCACCAGCTGTTGCTGTCTCTGCGGCTCCTCCTCCTGCTCTGCCTTCTCGATATGCTCGTACTGGTTTGATCTTTTTTGTTCATGTCGTTCGCTTGACCTGGTTTCATCTTCTTTTTCTCTTTGTGTTTTGTAATCGTCAGTTGCAAGATTACACGATCTTGGACTTCGTATTTCTTCCGATATTCCAGATGGAAACTGCTTGTTTCGTTCAACTGGATCTGCTCTCAATGTTTCCGCTGCTGATCTCAGAAAGGAAGTCGCTGATTCGCTGAAAAACCATTTCGACAAAGATCGTGATTTCTTTTCTTCTTTAAATGATGATGATCGAGCTGTTCTCATTCAGCAACTTGCCTGTGATGGTCAGTGGAACAATGATGCCACTGATGTCGCTCTCAGAATAGTTTCTCGATTACACAATGTCGGTTAGTACAATTTTCGTTTTCGTTTTTTTTTCTCTCTCTCTCTCTCTGCGTGAAGTCAAAGGATGATATTCTTTTCTTTTCTTCTTCTTAGGAATTAATGTGGTCGCGTGGAATGCTTCATACAGTGTCGTTTTTCCTTGTCCAGCTGGTTCAACTCGTTCAATCACTGTCGGTCGTGTGGCAGAGCATCATTATGTCTCTGTTGCTTGTAGGCTGCCTTTGCTTACTGTTGTGCGTGAGCATTGCTCTTTCGTTTTTGCTGTTTGCTCAGCTGTGGACAGCGACGCTGAAATGAGTGATGTACCAACCGCTTCTTCTCCTTGTACTTCTCCTTCTTCTCCCTCTCCATCACCTACTCCTTCTCCCTCTCCATCACCTGCGCCTTCTCCTTCTTCTGCTTCTCCTCCTCCTTCTCTTTCTCCTGCTTCTCCTTTTTCTCCTTGTTCTCCTTCGATCACCATTTTGGGCATCTCAATCCCCTCGAACACTGGTCTTTCCTTTTAGTATCCGCTTCTTATGATCTTCTTTGGTTAATTGCTTGCTTCCGATCTTTTTTGTCTTCTTGTGATTTCCTGTCTCTTTCTCTGTGCAGATCCTGCACTGATTGCCTTGTTGCAAAAGCTCGCATCTCCAACTGAGTCAAAATCAACTGCAGCTTCCATTAATCAGCTTCTTCCAAAGCCGAAGAGCCTCGCTGAAAGAGGCACAGCGTCAACAAAGCCTGATCGTGCACTTGGCATTGATGGCAACATTCTTCTCACCAGCGATGAAGTGAGTACAAAGTTGAAGGAGAAAGAAAAGAAGAAAAAAGAAAAAGAAGATGCAAAAGCATCTCGGAAGCAAGCAAGAGAAGAAGCGAAAGCGCAGCGTCTCAAGCCAATCACAGCGGCACCAGAACAACAGGCAGCAAAGAAGAGAGGTCGATCAGATGATGCAGACACAAACAACACATCTGTGACAACCTCAAAAAGGCAGCGTGTCGCTCTCAAGCCTCCTGCTCTGGCCGCTTCTCCTCCTGCTCTGACCGTCTCCCCTCCTCCTG
>CAZKWM010000217.1:0-3617 GCA_964556405.1 uncultured Methanotrichaceae archaeon
GGTAGTATACAACGCCAACCCCACCTACACCCTGAACGTCTCCACCTCGGCGGCCCAGAAATTCCTTTTGAGCTACCTCATATACTACGGTGGCTCCTGGGAGCCCAGGTACGACCTCCATCTCTCCAACCAGTCCCTTCTAATCTCGGCCAACGCCGTGATCCAGAACAAAAACGGAGCGGACTGGATGGGGGGGGGTCAACTTCAATCTGGTGGCCGGAATGCCCAAGGCTATAGAGCCATACCTGGATAAGTTCGCCCTGCAGCAGGCGAACTACGCAGATGTCGCCCAGGTGGCTGCCATGGCCCCTGCCCCGGCACCGTCCTATGCCCCTAGCAGCTCATCGGAGCTTGAGATCTTCTATATCCTTCTAGCTGGAGGGCCGAAAGGACCTGGAGCAGAACAAGGACGTGGGCTTCCCCATCTTCCAGGACTCGGCACCCATAAAGAGGATCTACATATGGGACTCATCCTCCAATGAGAGAGGGCCGGCTGTGGAGGAGATCAGCGCCAACAACACACCATGAAGGCCCCCTGGCCCTCCGGAAGTGCCAAGCTCTACAAGGACGATGAGTACGTCTCTACCATAATCCTGCCCTACACCCCCAACAGCACCAATGCCTCCATGACCATAGGCCCGTCCGCTGACCTGAAGGATTTCCAAGAAGCTCAATGTCTACAACAAGACCGAGGACCTCAAGGGTGTCACTTCCCAGGATGGCACGAGCCACATCGTCAAGGAGACGACTGAGGTCTGGACCTATGAGCTAGGCATCAAGAGCAACGTGGACCGCCCGGACGTGCTGGAGATAAGTGATGCCAGGCCCATGGATTCAAAGCTCATAAACGTCTCCATGAACTCTTCGGAGCTGATGGCTACTGGAATGAAGTGGAGGCGGACTCTTTCGCCCTGGGAAAAGAGAACTATCAGCTACAGCTACCAGGTTATCACGACAGAGCCCCTTGATAGCTCTGCGTGACAGCTTTTTTTCTAAGAACTACTGGACCTGCACAGTCGTGGCAGAGGTGACCACCAGCTTTGGAAGGCGTACCTCCAGGATGCCGTTGTCGAACCTGGCCTTGACCTGCTCCGGCTTGACCTCTACGGGTAGCTTGATCTCCCTCTTGAAGCCCTCGGGGCTCATCTCCCTACGCAGATAGCTGGTGGTCCTGGGCATGGCCTTGGCTGTGATTGAGAGGGTGTCCTCGGTCACAGCCAGGTCTATGTTTTCCTTGGCTATGCCTGGCAGAGCTATCATGGCTATAATCTCTTCATTGGTATCTATCAGGTCGATCGGTGGCACATCGTAGCCTTTCATGTCCGCCATCTCTGAAGACATTTGACTTATTATCTTTCTGGCAGTCTGGCCTGCCTGAGAGGAAAGCTTAGCTGCCTCCATGACAGCCTTTCCAACCTTCTGCTCTAAGTCGCTCCCGTCTGATTGAGGTGACATATTAGTAACTATTGCCCGTTTCTGATAAAAGTTTTTGCGTTAGATGGCCTTTTGAAATCTCCCATAGCCGCGCCTGACCTCCACATCCCCGTCATAGACGACCGTTCCCCTGACCAGGACGACCTGAGGAAAGATGGCGTCTCTGCCCTGATAGGGCGTCCAATCGGCCTTGCTGTGGAGCCTGTCTGCGGAGATCTTGGTAATCTTCTTTGGATCCACTAGGACCAGGTCTGCATCCTTGCTGGCCTCGATGGATCCCTTGGACTTGAGCCCAAAGATCATGGCCGGCCTGGTCGCGATGGCGTCCACCAGTCGGTCAAGGGATAAGAGGTTCGATCTTACAGCCGTGAGCATCAGGGGCAGCATGGTCTCCACACCCGGAACGCCTGAGGGAGCCTCCCAGATCTCCTGCTTCTTCTCCTCGGGGGGGTGGGGCGCGTGGTCAGAGGCCAGTATATCTATGGTCCCGCTTCTGAGAGCCGCCCAGAGGGCCGCGTTGTCCTCGCTGCTCCTCAAGGGGGGGTTCATTTTAAGGAAAGTTCCCTGCTTCCTATAATCGCTCCTGTTGAAGATCAGGTGGTGAGGGGCAACTTCGCAGGTGATCTTTTTGCCAAGAGACCTGGCACTCTCTATCTGTTCCAAGCCCTGGCGGGTGCTGAGATGGCAGATGTGGGCTCTTTTGCCAAGCCAGTCCAGAACCTTCTCCAGGGCCACGGCCTCGGCCGAGTTGGGCCTGGCCCTGGACCAGACATCAGCGTCCATCTGGGTCATGAGGGGTTCTGTATGCTCCTGGACAACCCCGCCATCCTCCGCGTGGATGGTAGGCAGAGCCCCTGCCTTCTCCACCTCTGCTAGAAGCTTCTGCAGATTGTCATCGGTGTAGTCGTAGTTGAAGATCTCTCCGATGGCTGTAATGCCCAGGTCCATAAGCTCCTTGACCTTTCCCGGGCCGCCGTTGATGCAGAAGTCGACCAGGGACTTTCTCTTGGCCTTCTCCAGCTTGGCCTCGAAGGACCTCCTGTCCAGGGTCCTTGGATCGGTGTTGGGCTGATCTACAACCGTGGTCACGCCGCCGGCCACAGCTGCGGTAGATCCACTCTCCCAATCCTCCTTCCAGGTCTGGCCAGGGTCCCTGAAGTGGACGTGGGCGTCGATGGCCCCCGGAAGGATCAGCATTCCTCTGGCGTTCACCTCCTCCTCGGCCCTGTGGGATCCACCCAGAGCTGCTATCTTTCCGTCCTTGATCCAGATATCGAAGGCCTTCAGGCCATGGGGCGTGTAAACCCTGCCGTTTACCACGCTCAGGTCATAACTTATATCCAAACCTCCTCAGGAGCTTGCGTCTTCCATCGACTGCGGCCTCGTCCTCGACTCCCTTGGGAGGGAAGCCATCGATGACGCCCATGATTCCCTGGCCCTGCTCGGTCTTAGCCACTACCACCTGGAGGGAGTTGGCTGTGGCGCAGAAGATGCTGCAGACCTCCTGGACCATCTTGATGGAGTTCAGAATATTTATGGGAAAGGCTCCTTTGAGGAGGATGACGAAGGTGTGGCCGCAGGCTAGCTTCTCTGAGTTTTCCCTGGCAGCTCCCTTCATCTCATCATCGTTTCCCTCCAAGCGGATGAGGCAATCGCCGCTCGCCTCTGAGAAGGCTATACCGAACTTGGCTCCGGGTGCAGTACCAGCTATTGTCTCATACAAATCTTCGGCAGTCTTTATAAAATGGCTCTGGCCCAAGATGAGGTTAGAGCCCTCGGGGATCTTCATCTCCAAGACTTTTAGCTCCATTCTTTACCCACCGAGCTAAAGGGAGGAACTCCTCAGGACTTAAGAATACCCATCAAACCTTTCTCAGGCCTTTTTTAGGTCCCTTGCTCCGCTTCTCGTACTCTATGTTCTTCTTGGTGATGAAGACCGAGACGAAGTAGAATACCGACATGAAGAGGAGAGATGACGAGGTCGATGTCAATATCACGTCTCTAGTAAGGGGCTGAGTAAAATAAAGGTAGGTAGTATTGACTATGAAGAAGGCTACCATGGCGACTATTGCCTGCTGTAAAATTCCCAGGCTTCTATACTTTATTATCAGGCTGCTGGGGTCCAAGATTCCACCTCATGAAGCCTGCCCGTCCTAACCATATAAAGCCTCGTCCACCACACG
>CAZKWM010000218.1:0-3616 GCA_964556405.1 uncultured Methanotrichaceae archaeon
TGGCCCACATCAATGTAGCAGTCCTCGCAAAGCGTCTTTCCTTCAGAGACGAAGAAATCGTCCTCTGAAATCTCTTTGCCACAGTTCTGGCACTTTATGGAACCTGACACCTTCCACACCTCCCTATTCTCAAGAAGAACGGATGCCGCGTTGAATCCCGATCCCAGGCGCACAAGCCCGGCCACCGCTGCGGCTTCCAGGATCTCTTCTCGGCTTGCGCCGGCTGCCAGGGCACGCCCCCACGGTTCACATGGATGCAGCTCTCGCACCTGACGGCCACGGAGCAAGCCAGGGCTATGAGGGCCTTGTCTTTTACAGTCAGGGCTCCCTTTTTGAAAATCTTCGAGGCCAGCTTTTTAAAGGCCGAGTCTACTCCAGCTCCGAGGGCCTCTGTGAACCTGTCGGCCTTTGTCTGTTCTCCTGTCACCTTAGGGTACCTCCTTCAATCTATGTTATTTTGAGGCGCTTCCTGATCATCTCTCAAGACTCCGCCGCACCTGGCATCTCCCCACCAGCTTGCAGATCTGCCTATCAAAGCGCTCTCTAAGGATCTGGTAGGCAGCCATGACCTCCTTTGGGTGGCTGTTGAATCTCATGGACTTCAAACTCATCATAATTGCTGTAGTTGTGCCTTATCACCGAGGCCAGAGCTATGTAGCTGTAGGGCCCGGGACGCCTGCCATTAAAGAAATCCTTGCAAGACGGGTAGGGGGGGGGTCATCAGGAAGGCGAGCCTTCAGGGACCCACTCTCACAGCCCATATCTCAAGTCTCAAGGGCTCGTCATCAGAGTTGATCTTCACCTTGGACTTGAACTTGGGGCAGCAGGCGTAGACCTCTGCCGTTCCTTTGTAGTTCCAGGAGTTCCCGCACCTACAGGCCAGCTGCATCCTATGTACATAGTAGAAATAGATTCCACTAAAATCCTGCCGGCCTATGAAAGGAGAAAACCAGAAGAGACAGAACTGGCGTGAGCAGGCCCTTGAGAAAAATAAAGGAAAAGGGTGTGTGAAGCTTAGCTTCACACAGCGGGCATGACGAGGCCCCTGTCGCCTGCAGCGCGGAACTCCCTGGCGCCACCGAGGCCGAAGCCTCTGCGGACATCATCCCAGGTGAATATGAGCGCTGGGTTGGCGAAGGTCACCTTGATGAGCGGGTTGACGGCGAAGGCATCGAAGCGCCCGGCGTGGGCAGCGGAGGTGATGCCTGCGTACTCGCCCTGGTGGCCGACGTTCATGGCGTAGTTGGGGTAGTTAGCGCCCCTCAGCTCGCAGGGTGAGCCCTCATCCGACTGATAGGAGAAGACGTTGGTTGGGCCGCACTGATCCTGCAGGTCGTAGCCGAAGAAGCCCAGCCTGCCCCAGCCTTCCTTATGCAGGAGCATGGACAGGTACCAGCCAGCCAGGCCTATGTTGCTGTGCCCGGAGGCCAGAGCGCATCCAATACCGGAAGCTGCTGCCAGGACTGAAGCCCTCTGGGATCCGCCAAAGTGATCCTCAAGGACGGTCGGGAAGGTCTCGTACTGCTCCATGCCGTAGGCGTTGATCTCAGTGGCGACATCCTTGGCCATCTCGAGGGTCTTGGGTGCCTTGGCCATGCCTCCGAACTTATCGGCGACATAGTCTGCAGCATAGTAGGAGAAGTCATCCAGGACGTCGTTGGTGTAGGCTGCAGTGGCGTACTGGGTGAATCCGACACCGCCGGACATGTAAGAGCCGAGCCAGATCTGATCGTACAGGGCAGCACCGGCTGCGACGACGTTCAGGCATACGGCCACGGGGTCCTGTGGCTTGGTCCTAGAGGTCTGGACCATATCGGCCAGGAATCCGAAGGATAGGCCGCCGGGGTTATTGGGTCCGCGGGCCCTTCTGGCGGGCAGCATGTCGGACATCTGTATGACTGCGGCGTGCTTGGCTGCGTAGGCCAGGTCGGCCACAGCTGCCTCACCGGCGCACATGTTGTAGGCGTCGATGAAGGTCATAGAGAGCTGCATGGCGCTCCACCTGGAGGTGGTGCCGCCGTCGCAGGACCTGACGACTATGGTTGGGATATGGACAGCCTGCCAGGTGGTCTTGCCCATAGCGGCCTTGAGAGTCTCGGCCTGATCGGCTGGGAAGAGCTTGTTGATGTCTATGAGGTACTGGGGGTCGATCTCAGCGGCCAGGTCATCGTTGCCGGTGAAGATGCGGACGTTGCAGTCATCTACCAGGCCGGGGTGGGTCTCAACCATGTGCTCCTGAACCACGGCTGCGCCGGGCATGGCGTGGTTGAGGATCTCGAGGTAGTTGTTGATGGTCTCGGGAGTAACTTCCTTGCCGAGCCTCTTCTCCAGAACCTCGTGGGCCATGTCCAGTCCGACCACGATGGTCCTCCTGATGTCATCCCACTCCTGCTGGATGGCAGGGTTGTTGACGAAGTGCAGATCGTCGCCCTCTACTATGTACTCAGTTCCGGAGAGCTTGTAGGGTACGAGCTGCCTCTGTCCCAGGGGTATGCCACCAGCGTGGACGTAGGGGTTGTAGAAGGAGATGCCCCTCTTGCCCTCCAGTCTCTTGGAGTACTCCATGAACTCTCTCTTTCTAGCGCTCTGCTCAGGACCAAGCCTCTTGTACTCGGTCTTCTGGCTGGCTAGATCGAAATCCTTGCCGAACTTCTTGTTGAGAGCCTTTATGAACAGCTTCTTGCTGTGAATCTTTGCCATTTATCTCACCCCTCTTACTCCACCAACTTTGCCTCGGGCCTGAATCCCCACAGGGACCTGCGCATCCACATGTGGTGAGTAGACTCCACGGCCTCGTCATACTTCCTGTTGCCGACCTTTCCACAGAAGGGAACGCCGTCTACTCTGAAGATGGTGGTCCTCTTCTTGGCCTCAGCCTCGCTCATGGGCTTGCCGAGGTTGAGTCTCCTATCGAGGGGTATGCCTACCTGATCCTTCACAGCGTAGACATTTCCATCCTTGCCCATGACTATCCTGGACAGCATATCGAACATGAGGCCGTTCTCATCGAGCCTCAGGGAGTGGCCGTGCACAGTGCAGCCTCTCATGCCTGAAAGGGCTGGGTCGAATATCTCGGTGTCCATCAAGGTCTTGGTGTAGGCCTCGCAGTCCCTCTCCCTGGCCTCGACGATCTGTCTGCCAGATAGGGTGCCTGGATCGCAGCCCCTGCAGTTGATGGCTGCCCAGTAGGACCTGAAGTAGGGTATGGCGGGGGCGAAGTACATGGAATCAGCGAACTGAGAGTACCTCACGCGGTCGCCTGCTGCTGCGCCTGGGGTGGGGGTAACTATCTGCCTTACGGGGCAGTCTGGCTCGCCCATTTCCTTGAGAGGTGGGTGAGTGCTGGGGTAATCAGCGCCTGGGGCCCTGTGGCCCATGATGCTAACAACGTCCGCCTCGGGAATATCTCTGAGCTTCTCGAGGTTACCGGACATGTGCTTCCTTCGGTTGATGCCAACGGAGGTGCTTCCGGGGTAAAATTGGGGTGTGTAAGCCATAATTTATCTCTCCTCATTATCATTAGCCGCATTTTTATCAGACAGCACTGAAAGCCTGTCCTTTTTGGCCTTGGGATCTATCATCCCCAGCATCTTCCTATCCTTCTCCTTAACGGGAC
>CAZKWM010000219.1:0-3612 GCA_964556405.1 uncultured Methanotrichaceae archaeon
TTCTCTTTTAGATCCTCTGCCATCTCGATATGCTCTTTTTGGCCTCTAATTTAGCATGCGATCACGCAAATTGTCAAGAATACTAATATAACGATCACGGAAAATTATATATAGATCCTTGACCCAATATATGATTGATGGAGCCTGGCAGAATCAACTACTTCATCGGCGTTACAGCCGTGTTATAGCAGCTCTCTTCTCAAACCTAGTGGATACTGCCAACGATTATTTCCAGACCAAGCGCCTCCTGAAATAGTTCTAGACTAGCTCTGAATCAGCAATCGTTCTAGATGTGGCTCAGATTCTGGAATTATCTAAGTCCAATATGTACCTTGATTGGCCATCGACCTAATCTTGATCGTCGATCCGATCACAGGTTCGCCCATCGATTGATCCTATCACAGACTCTCTCACAGGTCTGATCCTAGATCCCTCCTGCCTGATCAACGATCTCATCGTGGCACGGCTGTTGGCTTCATCTCAACAATTTTGAGTTTATAAAAATTTACAGATAAAATAAATGAACGAAATCGGAGGTGAACGCAATGAATCGCACCATGAAGCTGCTGATGCTCTCGGACATCTTCGTCCTGACGGGCTTTGGCCTCATACAGCCTATCCTGGCCATCTACGTGAACCAGGACATAGTCGGCGGAAGCGTATTGACCGCAGGGATAGCTAGTGCCATCTTCATGCTCACCAAGTCCCTGGTGCAGCTGCCCTTTTCCAAGTACCTGGATACCCACGGGCGTAAGGCCAAATGGCTCATCTTCGGGACGCTCCTCATGGCCCTGGTGCCCCTAATCTACCTCACATCCAGGAGCATATACCAGATCTTCCTGGCGGAGCTGATCTACGGCATCGGCAGCGGTCTGGCCTACCCTACCTGGCTTGGCCTATGGTCCGTCAACCTAGAGAAGGGCAAGGAGAGCTTCCAGTGGTCGCTCTACTCCACGTCCACGGGCATTGGAACGGCAGCCACGGGGGCAGCAGGCGCTGCGATTGCTGATCTCCGTGGGTTCACCGTAACCTTCCTCCTGGCTGGGCTTATGTGCGCGCTGGGCTGCCTGCTGCTCTTCTATCTGGAGAGCAAGATGGCGGAGAAGATCGAGGTTCAGTACCGCAGCAAGCAGCGTAGCTCAGTCCTGGGCCCTCTGGCTGATCTGCTGAAGCTATGAGGGGCTTCTAGCTCTTTTTCTGGCTCTTCGCTCTTTTTTATGGGTGACCTTAGGAGACAGATCCCACTAATCATCCTCTTTTACTTCTTTTGTGCTGGTGTTAACGATACTATAAATCAACCACAAAATCCTCATGATCCGCAGAGGTGGATCGTGTTCTAATCATGAAAAACAGCTATGCTACGTGGGTTTTTCATAGAAAGGCATAAAGGCACAAAGAATTTAACCGTGGTCTATAGATTAATTCCCTTATATAATGAACATCTTTGCGCCTTTGTGGTTTTATTTTCCTTTTGCCATGCCCTCACAAAACCGCGAAGGTCCCTTTTTTTATCGCAGATATTAACAATCGGCGGAACAGTGAGCTTTGAGGGACTGCCTGGCTCTTAGGAACTTGCTAGCGGTGACGTACCATTGTACTACATAAGCAATAATTATTCAATGTTAGAAGAACTATTAACATTTAATAGGTTCATCCACCCGGCGGGTTACCAGGTGGCTCCTTGCCAAGGTCCCAGGCAAAGGGGCCCTTTCAGATAACCCCTATCGAGTCTCTCAAAATGGAAGATCCTAGACAACCTCAGGCGCAGCCTCAACCTTTCTGCCCAGCTGTCTCTTCTGCTACTGGGCTGGACCATTATGAATACCCCGTGGTTCTGGACCCTCATGGTAACGGCGTAATCCTCTTACCCCTTGTCTTTTACTTCCTCATCGACGCCTTCCAGGGGCAGTCGGAGCTACCCTGGCGCCTTCGCCTACGGGCCTCGCCCCGGTCCCTTGGCAGACAGCTTCTCCAGGCGGGGCTCAACCTGATCTTTCTGCCCTACGAGGCCTATTTCAGCCTGGACGCGGTCCTTAGAAGCTGGAACAGGATGCTCTTTACCCACAGACACCTCCTGGAATGGAGGACTTCCTGGGACTCCCAGGGAAGGTCCCCCAGGGGCCTGGCCGGCTTCTACTCTTCCATGTGGATTGCCCCGGTGGCGGGTTTGGCCTCAGGGATACTACCTAGCATCCTCCAGGCCAGAAGCCTTCTTTGAGTGTCTGGGGTCTCTACTGGGACTGTGGCTCCTGTCACCCTGGATACTCCTGGTTGGATCAGCCGTCACCTACCCTCCCCCATCGGAGCTGAGTTCAGCGACCTCCAGGTAGTATTCCTCAGGATGCCCGCCAGGAGGACCTGGGGTTTCTTCGAGACCTTCGTGGGGCCGGACAGCAACTGGCTTCCCCCAGACAACTATCAGGAGGAACCCATATTGGTAGTAGCCAACGGCACCTCTCCCACCAACATGGGCCTCTACCTGCTTTCAAGCCTTGCAGCTCACGACTTCGGCTACATCTCTACGGGCGTGCTCATAGAGCGCCTGGGCAGGACCCTCCGTGCCATGGGAAACTTGGACAGGTTTCATAGCCACTTTTACAACTACTGGTACAGCACTAGGGAGCTTTTCCCTCTACAGCCCCTCTACGTGTCGACAGTGGACAGCGGAAATCTAGCTGGCCACCTCCTGACCCTCAAGTGGGGGATATAGGAGGTTTTAGGGTGTAAAGTACTGCCGCCCCAGGCCATCAGAGGGCTCGAGGGCACCCTCCTGCTTCTCATAGAGGCCGCAAGGGAAGCTGCGGTGTCCGAGGGGCGCGCCCTTGGACAGGCTCGATTCCCTCCTCCCCGACCTCCGGCCCCCTCCTTCATCCATGGCAGCCGCCCGGGTAGTGCTGGAGAGGCACCTGAATGAAGCATCTGAGATTTCAGCGTGCCTGGGGGTGGTGGGCGGCGAGGTCAGGCTGTGGCGGGAGGCTTTCAAGGGATAAGTGGCGAGCTTCGTCAACGATCTGGACCTTCCTGGTGCCGTGGGCCTTCAATCCGCCGCCTGAAGAACCAGGCGTCTCTGAAGGCATACTGAAGGCGCTGATGAGGAAGTGTAGCCTCATGGCTGACATAGATCACGATTTTCTCTTTGACGAGTTCAGGAACCTACTGGCCATAGGCTACAACGTCAGCGATCTGAGGAGAGATCGCGGCTGCTACGACCTTCTGGCTTCCGAGGCCTGTCTGGCGAGCTTCGTGGGCATAGCCCAGGGAAAGCTCCGTCAGAGCCACTGGTTCTCTCTGGGAAGGCTGATCACCACGGCTAGGGGAGAACTGGTCCTCCTCTCCTGGGGCGGGACCATGTTCGAGTATCTCATGACCCTCCTGGTGATGCTCGACTACGAGAATACCCTCCTAGACCAAACCTACAGGGCTGTTGTGGCACGGCAGATAGAGTACGGTCGCCAGAGGGGGGTTCCCTAGGGAGTCTCTGAGTCGGGCTTCAACATGACCGACGTAAACCACCTCTACCAGTACAGGGCCTTTGGCGTCCCAGGCCTCGGGTTCAAGAGGGGGCTGGTGGAGGGATCTGGTGATAGCGCCCTATGCCTCGGTCCTGGCCCT
>CAZKWM010000220.1:0-3588 GCA_964556405.1 uncultured Methanotrichaceae archaeon
ATAATACCACTATGACCAGAATTGGTTTAAGAATCATGGCTTATGCATTGAGAATAATAATATGATTTTAATAAATTCGTTAACATGATAGACACGCTCGCCAACCTCACGGATGATCTCGAATGCAGAAGGGCAGTGGATTTAAGGCTAGGAGCTCGATAATTGCTGGCAAACAGCGCAGATGCTTGTAACTGAAGCAATCTGACAAAGACAGTTATTATCCATGTCTGGAGAATTAGTAGCACCAGGTTGTCCGTTGCCCCCCCGCGAATATTCTCTCCTCAGCGTCTCCCTCGCAAGGACTACTAACTCGGGTTTTGTCCGAGGTCTCTTCATTATGTTACCTCCTTGTTAATTCGAGGCAAATAATCAAGCTATATTGACGCCGGGAGAATTTGGATGCGGTTCCGAGTGAGTTCCTTGGGCAGTCTGAGTGCTCAGGTCTTATGGTTGGGGCATATTTACTCACCCATTATCTGTATAATTATCCTCCGCTTCCTTGGCCTGTTATCCATCTCCGAAAAGACGATCTGCTGCCACATTCCAAGCATTAGCTCCCTCTCTGAGAAGGGAACGGTGAGGCTCGGCCCCAGGAGGGATGCGCGGATATGGGAGTAGCCATTTCCATCCCCCCACCTTTGGTCGTGGGCGTAATCGATACCTATAGGTGCCAGCCTCGCCAGAGACTTCTTTATATCCTCCACCAATCCTGGCTCGAATTCTATGGTGGTGACAGCTCCGGTGGCTCCAGGGACGAAGATAACAGCTGCGCCGTTTACCAGGCTTGATTCTCTCACGGCCTTCGATACATCCTCGGTCACATCCACAACATCTCCGACGCTCGTTTGGAACTCCAGGTATCTGGTCACTATCAAGAGAAGGCCTCCTTGGACGTCAATTTTATCAAAAAGTTATTTATCGGTGGCAAGGAGATGATCCTTTTGGTGGGATGACGGCCAGAGGGAATTATTACTTCGCGGTAAGGCGAGTCCTGATCATAGTCTTCTTCTTGAACCTGGCCGTCTCCCTGGTCAAGGGAATCTACGGCTTTAAAATGGGTTCCTTGGGCATGCTTTCCGATGGCATCCACTCCCTCTTCGATAGCAGTTCCGATATCATAGGTCTGATTGGCATTGGCCTTGCCTCCAGGCCCCCGGATAAGGAACACCCTTACGGCCACGCCAAATTCGAGACCTTTGCCTCAGTGGGCATAGTCATCCTCCTCTTTGCCACCTGTATAGAGATCCTTCAGGAGGCCATAAGTAGGTTCTTTTCTCCATCGATCCCTGAGATCACGGCCATAAGCTTCGTCATAATGGGCGCAACCATGGCCATCAACATACTGGTCTCTTTCTACGAGTACACCCTGGGAAAGCGCCTCAAGAGCAGCATCCTGGTCGCAGACTCCATGCACACCAGGAGCGATATCTACGTCTCAGCAGGTGTAATTCTGGAGTTTGTGGCGGTCATGGCAGGCTATCCTCTGGCTGATCCTATCATTGCCCTGATCATAGTGGGGCTCATAGTTCTTACAGGGGTTGAGATCCTGAAGAAGAGCTCAGAAGTACTTCTTGACAGAGCCCTGGTGGAGGAGAACATAGTCAGGCTGGCTGCGGATTCAGTCCAGGGCGTGTGCACTAGCCACAGGGTTAGGACCAGGGGATCTCCCGGAGAGATTTACGTCGATCTCCACATAGGCGTGGACCCGACCCTTTCCGTAGAGGAGGCCCACAGGATCGGCCTTGAGGTGGAGGCCAAAATAAAAAGGTCGATAAACGGAGTGAAGGACGTGGCAGTGCACGTGGATCCCAGGGAGCGCTGCGAGGTAAACGTAGACCCCAGCGAGTTGGAAGGCGATGACCGCGTTTGAGATCCACCTGTCATGGGGGCAGGTGTTCTTTAAGATGTGGATAGTTAGGCTGACTAGGGGAGATGCCCCGTTTGTTCATTTCCTTTTCAGGAGGTAGATAGCATTGAGATCTGACTTTAACATGTCCGTATCCGAGGCCGGGAGCCCCAATGCCAGGGCCCTGGCCGTCAAGCTCTTTGTTAATGGAGAGCTGATAACGACCAAGAGCCTCTCGCCCGTAGAGTCCCTGGAGGCGATAGAGGCGTCTAGGCAGTACGCCGCCCTCTTCGATAAGGGCTGCAGCACCGGAGCTGCTAAAGATTACATGGACCTCCTGGGCGCCACCCTCTTTCGCCTATGGTTTGAGGACTCCTGGAGCCTGGTGCCCCAGGAGGGAGCCAGGTTGGTGGTGTCTTCAGATATCCCTGAGATCCTGAGCACTCCATGGGAGGTCGTGCGCCTGCCGGAGGGCGTTTCTTTAGGAACCGACCCAAGATTTCACATTCGCAGGCAGCCATCGGTCTCAGATTTCCTTCCCAGGTTCGTGGGAGATCTGCCTCCGGGCCCCTTGAGGGTTCTTTTTGCCACCTGCGATCCCCTGAGCTTCGACGACGAGCTGAGGTCCATGATGGAGTCCCTGGAGGGCTCCCAGGTGATCTTCGAGGTTTGCGATACAGGCACCTTAGAGGATCTGAGGGCGAGAGTTGAGCAGTTCAAGCCTCACCTGGTCCACGTCTCAGGCCAGGCGGCGGTCAAAGGCGGCATTCCTCAGTTTACCTTTGAAGGGGAAAGCGGCGGCCAAGATCTTCATCCATCCCCCGACCTTGCCAAAGCCTTGAAAGGCGTTCAGTGTGCCCTTTTGAGCGGTTGCCAGGCCAAAACTCCCTGGGCGTTGGAGGCCATGGCCAGAAGCCTGGTTCCTGAGATACCCTTGACCCTGAGCTGGAATGCATCCTCAGCCGATTTCTCCAGGCTCCTCTACTCGGCCTTGGCCACCGGCCAGGCTCTGGATGATGCCCTCTCTTCAGCCAGGATCGGCGTCTTTAAAACTTGTGGCGCGACTGACAGGATCTGTCCCATGCCCTTTCTATACACGGCTAGGGATCAGCTCCACATCTTCGACCCCACAAAGCAGGCTGAGGTGCCGTATAATGTTTCCAGAGAGCAGATGCCTCTTCCGGGTATGGCCGCAGGTTACGCCGAGAGCTTCATCGATAGGAGAAGAGATATTCAGCGTTTCATGACCGCCCTCCGAGAGGGGGCCATCAAGTCCCTCATCATCACTGGAAAGGATGGGTCGGGAAAGACTGCCCTGGCAGCCAGGATCTCAGAGCGCCTATCAGCCCTTGGATACTTAACAGTTGCCTTTTATAGCGGCCGTCATAATCCCATCACCGCTGCCAGAGTCCTCGATACCTTGAGCCGCACCCTAGCCAGGCATTCAGGTGCCAGAGACCTCAGGGATCCCAGAATTTCGGTCACGGAAAGGCTATCTATGGCAGCATCACTCCTTGGTCAGGGCAAGTACCTTCTGGTGCTGGATGGCCTGAGCCTCGACGCCGCGGGCAAGATCCAGGACAGAGACCTGGCGGCTTTCTGCCGCCGGGTGATGGGCAATCCAGGGTCATCCAGGCTCATAGCCACGAGCACATCCCTTCCTGCCGATGCTTCAGTCCTCCCATCAAGAGCCAGGGAAGGAACTCTGGGTTGGCTTCCTGAGTCGGCCTCTATAAAGTTCC
>CAZKWM010000221.1:0-3539 GCA_964556405.1 uncultured Methanotrichaceae archaeon
TAAGCTTCGAATGTCTCAATACCAGTGCCTGATGGTTTTTCACTAGGTCCATTAGCGTCATATCCACTAGCACCAGCTGAGGCCTTTATCTTAAAGCCTATAGTCTCCATGGCCGTCTTAACCTTCTTTCTCCTGTGGCTGAAGAGCCCCTCTGCCAGCCTCATGAAGAGGTCCTCATCGATCCCGGGCTTTTTGGGCTTGGGCTTTAGCCTGATAATCGCCGACTGAACCTCGGGAACCGGCCTAAACGCGGTCCTTGGAACGTGCTCCAGTATCTCCGCCTGACAGAAGTGCTGTACCACCACCGAGACCCTTCCGTAGTCATCTGATCCCGGCCTGGCTACCATCTTTTTTGCAAACTCCCTCTGGTACATGAGGACTGCCAGGTCAAAGGGCATGCGCACTATCTTGAAGGTGACCTTGGAGGAGATCTGATAGGGCAGATTGGAGACGATCTTGTTGCAGCTGAAGGATGATAGATCGACCTTGAGGGCATCGCCCAAAACCACCTGGACGTTGTCGAACCTGCCCCGAAGGTTTGTGGCCAGGGCGGGATCGACCTCCACAGCTACCACTTTACCTGCCCTGGAGGATAAAACCTCGGCGAGATTGCCCGTTCCAGGGCCTATCTCCAAAACGCAATCCTCAGGCGTAAGCCCTGCGTAATCGGAAATGCGTTCTATGATATGGGGGTCAACCAGAAAGTTCTGGCCTTTTCGCCTCATCTCTGGGGATGCCTGCGGGGCTCAGAGGTGAAAACCCTGTACTTGACCTTCTCATCCATGAGCTCCTCTTCTATCCTCTTGGCCAGGAGCTTTTCAGGATTGTGAAGGCCTTTGGCCCTCTCCGATACGTCCTTGAGGCTCTTGAAGGGGCCCTTCTTCTTCTCATTGATGATGGCCCACATGAGCTTCTTTCCTATCCCCGGCAGAAGCTCCAGGGCGTGCATCCTGGTGGTGATGGGCCCGGCCTCGTTGAAGAACTTCACGAACCTGGGCTCGTTCTCCTCTATGATATTCCCTATGGCGAATGGAAGTTCGGCCTTGGCTGCGTTGGAGAGCTCGTCATAAGCGATCCTTCTGTTGACGTGGTCTATGACATCCCTCTCTCCGCTGCCTATGTAGACTCTGGCCGCAACATGGGGCACGACGCCCTCTTTTGGGGTCAGCTCCATGAGGACGAAGTTGACCTCGCCTATAGCCTGAACTAGAGGGTGCTTCTGATAGCTCTTGGAGTCGGCGATGTGGCCATAGGGGAGATAATCGAGAACCTTAGCTACTTCTTCCTTCTTAGGAGGTCTCCCCTCAACCACGGTCCGTCACGCCCTTAAAACTACGTCTAGAATTGCATCGAGCTCTTCCTCGCTCAAGGTGAATCTCTCCTTGGCGTAAAGAGCTCTAAGCTCATCTTTGGTCCTGGGACAGATATCTGCTATCTTTACAGCGATCTCCGGGGTGATCTTCTTCAGTTTGAGGAGATCAGTGACCATGCGCCTGCTCTCTTCAGCCGTGCCCCTGGCAAAGAGCTCGGCATGCCTTATGGCGCGCCGAAGCTCATAGCCCAGCTCCTCGTCCCCGGCCTCACTGGCCCTTTTGGATCTTACCTCATCCAGAATCTCCTTAACCTCTGCCATGGTCAGGAGATCCTCCTTAAGAACGCTCTTAACTATCATCTTTGAGCCGTCAGGTGCTCTGGTAAAGCTATGATGGTCTTGGTGGCATCTCCATCAGTGACCTTGAGAACAAACGCCCTGCCTCTGGTCCCTATAACTTCCCCGGTCCTGCCGTGGAATCTGGGGTGAGGCATTCCCTTATGGATGCTCGGGTCTATGAGCACGTGGACCTTGTCGCCGGGCTGGAACTCCTGTATAGCCCTTACCACCGGGGATATTCCCCTGGCCCTGATCGTCTTGCTGAGCTTATATCTCGTCTTCTTCTTCATTCCATGATGATGTGCCATTTAACTCTCCACCTACGTCCACTACGTCTAACTCCAACACTTTGGCAGGGCTTCCCAGAACCTCGGCGAGGCTTGGACGCGTCCTACCTTCGTCTCCTGAAATGAGCTCCTTTATGTACAGGCCGCTATCACCATTTATAACTATCCTTGCCAGCTTGCCGGATAACTCCTGAAGCTCCGCCCTGTACACATTTCTTGCTCTGTGTTTATCTGATCTTCTATGGGAGACGCGAGTAGGCGTTCGCTGATCGACCGACCCCACCAATTCTTTCAGGACCGATTTAAGCTTTTCTTCGCTGGCTTCAGTTCCCAGGTCCACCAGGGCCTCATAAGTCTTTCTGAAGGCCGCATCCTTGAGCCGCTCCACCTCTTGAGGCTCTACATATCTGAGGTCGCTGACCTCCACCTTTTTCTGAGCCCTGCGGTTGATATCATCCTTGAGCGCAGCCAGATCCGCGGTCCTGACCTTAGGCCTTACCGCCTCCACAACGAAAGGCCTTCCGGTGCCAAGCATCCTGGCATCTATGTCCTCCCTACCCGCGCCGTGAAAGACGGTATCTTCGGCCTTAAAGGCATCTACCACAGCCGGCTTGATGAGCTCATCCACCGACTCCGGGTACATCCTCCCGGTGCCTTCGCACCTCGGACATCCCTGCCCGTGGCAGACCCGGCAGGGCCACCTGGTCTGGGGAATTCCACGAACTACTTTTCTATACCTGCCGTAAACGTAGACTGAGGCCACCTGAAGCTCTACATCGCGGGCCTCCAGGTTCAGGTGCACTACGATATCAGGCCTCTTGAAGTCAACTTCCTTGCCCGTCCTGGCTGCGATGAGCTTTCCCACCTCGCGGTTCATCTCGGACTTGAGGGGCTCGGCGTACTTGGAACCGCCCTCGACCAGGACCAGCTCCTCGTTCTCTGCCAGAAGGCCGGTGATCTTGGTTCCCACTAGGAATGTCCTGTACTCGAAGCCCTGGAGGGCCCTTGCGGCCCAATCGGCCCAGAGGTTTTGGTTCTCCTGCCTCATCTCTCCCAGGCAGACAGAGCATCTAGCGTCCTCTCCATTGAGCCCTAGCTTCAGCCTAGCGGGCTTGGAGTTAGGGGCCAGATCCTCCAAGGCCTGCTTGTCATCGCGGGCCGAGGCCTCCATGGCCAAGACGATCTTGATGGACCTGCCTCTCTCGCCGTCGGTAAGTCCTGTGGAGAGCATGGCAAACTGCCTGCCCAGGCAGCCGTCGCAGATGGGGCCCAGCTTGAGGATCCTTCTGGCCGTCTCCTGGATGCTCTCCGACTTTTCCAACTGATCTTCTTCGCTCATGTTACGCTCTTCTTCTCTCTGCGGTCTAGTTCATTATTAATTATAACTATGCAATGATCCACGTGGAGGCTAACGAGTCCTACGGAGATGATCTCAGCCCCCGCGTCTTTCAGCAAGGATTCTTCTTCGGGGGTCATGCCTACATGATCTCCTAGAATAAAGGAGCTGCTGTCAGGTAAAGCTGCGCCCCTTATATCTGCGCCATCCTCCCTCAGGTACTTTAAATTTGAGCCAAGAGCTTTTATGGATTCTACCATCTCCG
>CAZKWM010000222.1:0-3530 GCA_964556405.1 uncultured Methanotrichaceae archaeon
TGTTAACCTCTTATAGCTCCAGAGGTCATAGCAGAGCTTTAGGTAATCGCTGATCTCTTTGGACCCTATCTTGGACTTACCATTTGCTCTTTCCAGGAAGATCGGGGGAACCTCCTTGATTACGGCATTAGGAGATTTAACCAATATCTCCAACAGCAGCTTGTAGCCCCTGGGGCTAAAATTGCTCCTGAGATCCCTGAACAAGTCCCTTTTGAATAGAGCGCAGCCTGATATGGGATCTTTGATGCCCACGCCCAGCACCAGGTTGGCAATGGCCGTTGCTCCCTTGCTTATGATACGGCGCTTGAGGGACCACCCGATGATATGGCCGTCTTTTACGTACCTTGATACTACAACGATGTCTGCGTCATCGGCGGCCTCTATCAGCTTGTTCAACACCTGGACGTCGTGGTAGAGACCGACATCCATCATGACCAGATAATCCCCTTCTGCAACACTGGAGCCCACCAAGATGGCGGCTTCCCAAGCCCAGCTTTCCTTTTCTCTGCACTAGCTTTATCCGCTTATCCTGAAGGGCTTTTATTTCTTCAGCGGTGCCGTCGGGGGGCTGTTATCATTGATAAGGACGACTTCGAAGTCGTCGAGGACGCCAGAGATGGCCTGGTGAAGGGGACGGATGTTTCCTCGCTCGTTATACGTGGGGATGATTATCGATGTTCGAACCACAGGATCCCTCCAATATCTAATTTAAAATGCCGCATTAATTTTCGATGATCCTTGGCAGCATGAGGTTTACGTTCCATGAGGTCTCAGTTCAGGCAACATGCGCAAAATCGGTTACCAATAGGTGATACAAAGAGTTGCTAAATTATCCTCTTAGTAATATCAGTATATTTTAAACTGAAGATTACTATTTCAAATTTTTGGATAAAAGGTCTCCTTTCGATAATATTAGAGGCGCTCCTGATCAGTTTCGTTCTAAGCCACAGGCCTTTCTATAGGTTGAGCTATCTATCTACACCTGTAGGCTCCGGGTCTTGGCCTGGGATTACTGGGGTGGCTATTCTGTATGCGGGCGCTCAAGGTGTCGGTATCGAGCTTTATGATGAAAAATAGATGCACGATAACGGATGCACGGCCTATTGATGAGATAGGCCCGTTGGATATCAAAATCCAACCTTTGCTCTGGCTTTACCTGGTGTTTGGTCTCCCCCTTGAAGTGCCTTTGAGGGGATGAGAGAATGTAGGCTGAATCTGCCTATGAGATAGCTATTATCTGGTAAGGGCTCAAAAAGATATGCGCAATCGGAGGGGCAAGCCGAAATACTGTGAATATTATTTTTTGATATCGTCGAAATTGCTGCATCTGGAGCTATTAAGACGTGCCTTTAGGGAGGCAAAGTTTATATGGAGGTATGTTAATCCAAAGTTCGAACCGGTGCGAGATGCAGAGCTCTGTAGACCACGGAGCCCATGATATACAATTATAACTTCAGTAACTACATCACAAGGAGGGAGGAGCAGTTCCAGGAGCGCGGCTTAGCCGTGCCTCCGGGGGCTGTAAATATTTTACTAGTATAATAACACGGTTATAATAATGTGGCCGGTGTATTCTAATGCCGTTCTCTTATGAAAGTTTAAAAAAATTATTTTAAGAAAACATATGGGTCTTTATCTTTTGATTTCTGTTTACTCCAAAAATCGCTATCTTCTGGGCCGAAAGTCACTTACCTTACCCTAAAGGGCAAGGCTTGCAACTCCGCAAAAAATCGGGCTACAATAGGCAGGCTGACGACTACCCTTGCTATGATATTCAGAGCTGCAACGGTATCTTCAGGGCCAGAGAAGCCACAGGAGATACATTCGATCTTAATCTGTCTCATTTCCAGGTACCACCATCACAGGCACCTTGGAGTGGTGAAGCATCCTCTCGGCCACGCTCCCGAGTAGGGCCTTACCCAAGGCGGTCTTGCCCGTAGACCCGACAACCACCAGGTCGGCCCCGTTTTCCTCAGAGATCCCCAGAAGCTCGCTGCTAGGATCTCCCTCGGCTATCATCTCCTGACACTGAAGACCTGCGTCCGATGCAAGCTTGCTGATCTTTCCTGTGGCCTCTTTGCCCTGCCCTTCCATCATCTTTTTGACCTTTTCCTTAGCCCCGGGGAAGAGGAGGACATCTCCCATCTGGTTTAGGATTTTGGTGTCGGTGGCGTAGACCACCAGGATCTCGGCACCATAAATCTTTGCAAGATCGATTCCCACTTTGGCAGCTTTCAGGGCGGTTTCTGATCCGTCATAGGCGATAAGGACCCTCTTCAGCATGGCTGTCCTTAAAGGAGGTCCGAACTTAAAGCTATTGAGGTCAAGACTGATGCTGTACCGATTTTTCTTTTGTTGGTTATTGCCGTAGATCTATCCTTTCAATTATCCTGGTAATACCTAATTATAAATAATCTAAGATATTACATTCTTGAAGAGAAGTATGGCTGCTTGCGGCTGCTTACCAGTCCCGCCTATCCTAACAACAATACCCGAAATATCTATCTCGGATACATCCTTTGACTGGATGCTAACATACGGATTTTTGGATAGATTACATTCATTATCCCCTGGGCTGTAAAATTTACAAATGGAATATCCCCAAAGGAGAATAGAGAATGACTGAGGAAGGGAAAGATGATGCCAGTTTAATGCCCCAAGGTCATTGGAACTGGATGAACATCGGTGGAGTGTGAATATCGCGCGGATCGCGCGATATAATCCAGGACAGATCGCCCTACACCGGCGAGATAATTGCAGAGGTGCCGTCAGCCACTAGGGGGACGTGGACAAGGCCTTCAACCTGGCCTCCCGCATGCCGGGAAAGGAGAACTACACCGAGATGGTGCTAGTATGAGTGGTCACTGTGATATCGCCCTGGAACGTCCCTCTTCACTTATATCTGAGGGCTGTGGCTCCGGCCATCGCCCTTGGAAATACGGTCATTCTAAAACCATCCTTCGATACGCCCATTGCAGGAGGGCTGCTCCTGGCCAGACTCTTTGAGCTGGCAGGTTTACCCTTGGAGATTCTCAGCGTCCTGCCCAGGCGCGTCTCAGTTATCGGCGACCACATCACATCCCACCCCAGATCCAGATTGGTGGCGTTCACAGGATCTACGGAGGTCGAAGGCCACGTGGCCAGCCTAGCAGTCCGAAGCTTCGCCCATCCTAGCCATGGAACTGGGGGGAACAACCCCTACATAGCGCTAGATGATGCCGATGTAGAGCAGGCAATAAATGCCGGGATCTATGGGTACATTTCTGCACCAGGGCCAGATATGCGTGGGGATAAACAAGACCTTGGTTCGGGAAACGATTTACGACGAGTACGTGAGAAGATTCACCCAGCGAGTAAAGGATCATCCAGCGGGAGATCCCCACGATGAGAAGACAATTGTGGGGCCTATCATTAATCAGGAACAGATGGATAGAATCCTCGGCTTCATAAGGGACACCGTGAAGCTTGGGGAAAAGACCGAGACAGGCGGGGGATATAACGACCTCTTCATAGAGCCTACTGTTTTATCA
>CAZKWM010000223.1:0-3496 GCA_964556405.1 uncultured Methanotrichaceae archaeon
CTGTTGGTGGTGCCCACATATCCCATGATGACCCTGTCCGCCTCTCCTATCGGTGTGACCTCCGAGCAGTCGCCGTGCACCGGCTCCACTATATATTCTACGCGGTTTAGGGCAATGTTCCTCTTCAGGTAGCCATAGGCCACCGGATTCAGCTCTATGGCCATGATCTTCCTGGGCCTGGAGTGGACCGCCATGGGCAAGGTGAAGTAGCCTATGCCCGCGAACATGTCCACCACCGTCTCGCCTCGCCCCAGGCGTCCCATGCGTATGCGCTCCAGGAGGTTGCCCTGAGAGAACATGATCTTCCGGGCATCCAGGCAGAACTTAACGCCGTTTTCTATGTGGATCGTCTCTGAGATCTCCCCGGCTATGATCTCCCTGATGGGCACTCTGAAAGGGCCCTCGATTCCTTTGTCTATGACTACAGCCTTGCACCTGGGGTAGATCTGGAGAAGGGCTGAGCCTATATCGCCCTTCCAGTCCTCTACCTTCGGGCGGAGCTTGACTATTATCACGTCCCCCAGGATGAACCATCCTCTAGGTAGGCAGTCCACGAGCCCTTCGGGAATCCGGCCTGCCAGGACGGCCTTGAGTTCAGGGATCTTTTGGTAAAACTCCGGCGCCCTCTGGGGCTCAGCCTTGTATCCGCAAGGCTGGGCGATAACGGGGATTTCTATAAAATCTCCATTATCTATAATCTTTCTCCTATTATCGATGAGGCCCTCCTCCAGAATCTGCCGTCTAGCCTCCTCAGCCCTCTCTTTGGGTACCAAGACCGCCAGGTCAGCGCCTGGGGGTGAAGCTCTGCTCGAACCGGGTTGCATTGTGGGTGCCGTTGAACCTCAGCAGTATCTTGTCGTCCTTGCGGTTGACGTTGTAGTTCTGTCCGTGGACCACCACTCCTGAGTCATAGCCCCCGGGGACGCTCAGATTGAGGTTGATGGGTATCGACGTCCAGTTACCGTTCAGGTACACCTTGATGGAGGCGTCGCCGCTGGAGTTCATCCTGATGACGGTGCTGCTCGTGTGGGATATGGTCACCATACCGCCCCTGACGCTGATGCTTTTGTCCGAGTTGGTGGGCAGGGACATCTCCAGGTCGCTGCTTACCTGGTTGGGGTTCTTGATGTCCATGTCCAGAGAGGTGATGTTGCTGGAGTTGGTCAGGTAGGCCGAGTACTCCACCAGGACTGGCGCTCCCATGGGACCATGGCGGAGGATGATGGCTCCTGCCAGGATGATTACCAGGAGCGCCGCTGCGACTATGATTATGGGCTTGGAGGTCAAATTAAAGCCGTCTGCCCTGGCTTTGCTGTCCTTTTGGGGCGATGGCTTTTCAGGTGCGACCTGATATGCAGCCTGAGGTGAGGCCTGGGCAGAGGCTTGAATAGGGGCCTGGGCAGGGGTCTGCGAAACGGGCGTGGTGTCCTCCGCATCGATGTACAGATCCTCTGAGGCTCTATCCTGAGCCGCTGTCTGGGGCGTTACCTGGGGCTTCAGAGCCTCGGCCGGCGTCTCAAAGTCTTCATTAATATCCTCTTCTGGCTCTTCGTGATGATCAGGCGTCAGGTTCGCGGCAACGTCCACAGGCATCTTTCTCCTGGTGGGCAAAGTTACGCTGCCACTGTTGAAATCGAAGACCAGGTCGGTGTACATCCCCGAGGCATCTATGAACTTCACGGCCTTTGGCACCAGATAGGAGACCCCAGAGATCTTGATCTCGTCGAAGAACTCGGTGTTCTTGGTCAGCCTGTCCTTGAAGGCGTAGACCGCACCGCTCTCCATCTTGGCATCGATCTCGCTGAGGCTCGGAAATCTATCTTCCTGTGCGGATAGCTCCTTGGTAGCCTTGGCGTAGGCCTCAAAGAATATCCTGGACATTCTGTTGAGCCTGTTGGTATAGCGTCTATCGAATAGAAAAGAGAAGCTATCCCCTTTGAGGGCTATGCTCTCGGGAGTAGAATGCCGCCAGGCCGAGTACGAAACGTCCATCTACGGGATCTTAACACCGGGCCACATAAGTATTTTATGTACGGCCCAGGGGGCCTTCCGCCGCGTGTAGACCTCATGTAGACCTCGTATGAGAGGTACCTTTAAATCAGAACCAGAGAAGAACTAGGATTTTGATGAAGCCAATGGGATTGTTACCCATTCTTCTGCTCCTTGGGGTGGGGATCACCAGTGTGGTGACAGACGGTCAGATCAGCGCCTATCAGACGCCGGTACAGTCCAATGTACCCGTAGGTCAGACTATCGATGTCACCCTCAAGATTACTAACGTAGGGAGCAATGCGACCCAAGCCCAGGTCATGGCGGTCCTTCCGGACGGTCTGGCAACGCCATCGCAGAGCGTCTGGGCTGGGATGCTGCCTCCAGGCGATCAGCAGGTGATCAGATATCCAGTGGTAGCAACGAGAAGTGGGGATTATACCGTTGTATCGCAGATCTCCTACATGGATGAGATAGGTAGAGAGAGCTATCTGAGCATGGAATCCTCCCTGTCCGCCACCAGCGGCAGCAACCCCGGAGAGTCGAGCCCAGGGCCCCATCCATCGGGACCGGGCGGTTACCATGAGGATCAAGGAGGAATCGGGCCCATGTTTGGTGGCCCTCAGGGCTATGGAAACAGCGGAGTTCAAGATTACTCGGAAGGCAGCTTGAGCGATTCAGGAAGCGGAGTTCAGGATAACTCCCAAAGCAGCTTGGTCGATCAGGGAAGCAGCATCCTCCACCGCCCAGGAAGGGGGCCGGGCGGTCATCCTGGAAGTGGGGTCCAGGATAATATGGGCTATGGCAGCAATAGCAGCGTTCAGAATAGTGCAGGTTCCGGCGCCAGTGGTCAGCCCACAGCCTAAAGACCCATCTAAATTTGTTAGTCGGATTGACAAAAGAAAAATCGCTGCAGCGCCCAATTATGGGCGTCTTTCACCTGCCGATTTCTATACGCCAATTTTCATCCGTTGATTTTGAGATCCTCTTTCGTGAGTATGGCCTCCAGCTGGTAGCCTGCGGCCTCCAGGGCCTCCCTACCACCCTCCTGCCTGTCCAGTATGGCCAGGGTCTGTATGGGCTTAAAGCCTTCGGCAATGAGCCTTTCCGCGGATCTGATAATGGAGGCGCCCGAGGTCACCACATCGTCCACCACGACCACCTCAGAGCCCTCAGGCAGGGAGGGACCTTCGATAAACCTCCTGGTGCCATGCTTCTTGGGATCCTTCCTGATGATCAGGGCTGGGATGCCCTTGCCCTGGACGTGGCTCAGGACTGCCATGGAGGAGACTATGGGATCTGCGCCCAGTGTTAGACCTGCAACGACTGATGCTTTTGGATTTACCATCTCCAGCATGAGCTTGGCAGTCAGATAAGCGCCCTCTGCGTCAAGGGTGACCCTCTTACAATCCACATAGTAATCGCTGGTCCTACCTGATGAGAGGACCACCTTCCTCACCTCTAAGGCCCTGGTCTTAACAAGCTCCAGGAGCCTTTCTCTATCGGT
>CAZKWM010000224.1:0-3481 GCA_964556405.1 uncultured Methanotrichaceae archaeon
CAATTCTAAGGGTACCGTTGCAGCTAATCAGAAAACCCAATAGGGATTGAAACCATGATCATGAGACGCTTTCTTCTCAGAGCATCTACCAGCGGCCCAAAGAGGAAGAGAGTGGGCACCACAGCAAAAGCATATGCAGCGAAGATCAGGTAGAGGGAGTCCGGGGGAAAGATAAGTCCGACCGGTAGAGGCTGTAGAGAAATGCGGGAATGGTTGCCCCCATGAGAAGGACCTGGCGGTGAGGGTAACGATGTAGAAGGAAGTCCTGCTCGGCCTTGGCGCCTGAGAAATGCAGAAGTCGGAATCGTAAGCTATTCTTGGGGCGTTTTCTTCTTCAGACCGGCACTACTTCCTTCGCACACATTAAACTACTGCTGCCTGCATGATAAAGATTTTCTAAATCGGCATGCCCCAAAGGGGATACCATCTTGTCAGATCTTTAACCATAAGCAGCTCTATCTCCATCACCATCTTGAGCCGAAGCTCAAAGGCATTGTCCCTCTGGCTTGGCCCCGAGGGCACGAAGGGATAGTATGCGCCCCCCTTGAAGCTGTAAATCCAGTAGACCGTCGTGTTTCCTTTGAATCTGTAAACGGCAGCCAGAAGCTGGGTCCCGAAGCCCTCCTCGATCAGAGTCGAGCTCACCATTTGCACCGTGGCCACCAGGTCGTCGAAATCAGGGTCCCTGAGCACCACCCAGAGGTAGTTGTATGAATCCTTCTGGACGTGGTACTCGGTCTTGGTCTCCTTGGAGCTAATATTGAGAAGGCCCTCGATCTCCGACCTGGCGGTCTCATACCTGGAGGACTCCACGGGCTTTATGCAGACCGCAGCTGCACCATCGGGTTTCAGGTTAAACTTCGTCTCCAGGGTCACCTCAGCCGTGGATATGGCAAAGAGCTTCTCTGTCTTAGACTCGGGAAGCTTGGTCGTCCCAAGGATTGAATCCAAAAAACCCATCAGGCCTCCATCTCCTGGGACATCTTCTCCAGGGCCGCTATGCGGGCCTCCGTGGACGGGTGGGTAGAGAAGAGGTTGAAGACCGGCTGGCCTGAGAGAGCAGGCACGATGTTCAAGGTGTTGGATCCCTCGACCCTCCTCATGTCCTGAGTGGGAATCCTGGCGGATATGCTGGAGATCTTCATGAGGGCCGAGGCCAGGTGAGACGGCCTGCCGGTGATGATCGCTGATCCTCTGTCTGCGGCAAACTCCCTGTACCTAGAGAGGGCCCTGATGAGGATGAAGCTCAGTATCCAGACCAGAAGGGATATCAGCCAGACCACGATGATGCTCCCTCCCGAGCCCCTGGAGCGCCGGTCGTAAGCCTCTCCGAAGAAGAGGAAGTTCCTGACCAGGAAGAAGGCTATGGTGGAGAGGAAACTGGCTATGGTCATAATGGTGGCGTCCCTGTTCTTGACGTGAGTGAGCTCGTGAGCCAGCACGGCCTCCAGCTCATCACGATTGAGCTGGTTCATGATGCCCGAGGTCACAGCCACCGCCGAGGCCTTCTGGCTCCGACCTGTGGCAAAGGCATTGGGAGCGCTGGTGTTCACTATGGCGATCCTGGGCATGGGAAGGTTTGCTATGGCACAGAGCCTAGTGACCATGGCATGAAGCTCAGGGGCTTCGCTTTCGGAGACCTCTCTGGCTCCGGTGGACCAGAGCACAAGGCGGTCTGAGTAGAAGTACTGGAGGAGAAGGAGGCCTCCTGCTATGATGACCATGCCCAGAGTGCTTATGCCCGCGTAGTAGTACAGGAATGCCAGAAAGGCCAGGTACACGACGCCCAACATCACCATGGTAAAGAGCATCCTGGCCTCCAAGCCCCAATCAGTCTTCCATTTCACGGAGATCACACCTCGACCTTATCAGCGGCAATCTTATCAGCGGCATTCTCATCATAGGTTTTCTCATCATCGAGTTTTCTAGTCATTGGTTTCCATCGTCAGGTTTATCGTCCTTGTTTTTCTTACCAGATATTCTGGTCATCTAATCATAAATTCTTATGGTATCCTCTAGAACTATAGGCTGCTGCGATGGTATTTTCCTTGCCTTGCGTTTCTCTACCAGGATCAAGATCAGCCATCTGATTTCATTAATGGACTCTGGAATATTTGCGCTTAAAAGATGCCCGAAAGCTGCCAAGGGGCTGTATTAAAAGCGATACTTGATATACATTTAAAAGTTATATATTCCTTAACCGAGATTTCCCGGTTTCCATGTCCAGGAGTACTAAGAATGGTCCAAGCAAAGAAAGGGGATACGGCTAAGGTCCACTACACCGGCAAGTTTATGGATGGAATGCCCTTCGATACCTCCGAGGGCGCGGAGCCCATGGAGTTCAAGATAGGCGAGGGCAAGCTCATACCCGGCTTTGAGGAGGCCGTGATAGGGATGAGTCCCGGAGAGACCAAAACCGTCACCATTCCCCCAGAGAAGGCCTATGGCTTTTATAGAGAGGACAAGGTCATAAAGGTAGATAGAAAGGATATCCTCGGGGATATTACGCCCGAAGAAGGCATGACCCTGGAGGTCAGTGCACCTAACGGCCAGTTCATACCTGTCCAGGTCACAGAGGTAAAAGGCGATAAAATCACCCTGGATGCTAATCATCCCCTGGTAGAGAGAGACCTGGTCTTCGATATACGCCTGGTGGAGATTGTAGGCCAGGGAGAGGAGAAGAAAGGCTCATCTTGATTTTGAAATTCTGGGTCCCGGGCAGGAAAGGATGTTTCAGAGATCAGCTCTGCTGTTTTACTGTCACCTGCATGATCTTTTCCCAGCCCGTGCCGCCCGTTGTCAGGGGGTTGTCCAGGACCACGTCTATGAAGCCAAATAGGCCTGCAGCGTACACCGCATAGAAGTCCCTAGCAAACTTCATGGCATCATCCAAGTCCTTAAAATGCCTTACCTCCAGATCCGATCCCAGGTTGCCTGAGGAGATCTCGGTGTCCGCAATGAAGCTGGAAAAGCCGCAGGAGGCCTTGGCCGGCTGCACTGCATCGATGTTCACAGGAACTCCTCCGTACTCCAGGTATACTTCTTTTATCAGATCCTCCCTGGAGCTGATGCCCGTCTCCCTGGCCTCGGAGACTATCTCAGGATCGATGTACTCGGGCTGGGGCATCAGGCAGGCCTCTATGACGAAGCTGAAGCTTCCCCCTAAATCTACTGCCTCTAGGACAAGGCCGAGCTTGACGGGACTGCCAAGGCCGAAATCACACTGCCACCGCTCACTCTCCACGTAGATCAGGTTATCATCCAGTTCCAGGATAGTCAGCATAGGCTTAACTAAGCCTCATAATTTATGAGTTTTTTTCGCCGTACTAGGGATGAATTTACAGGTGGTCTATCTGCAGGGGATCTATTTACAGGGAATCTATCAGCCATAGCTTCACGGTTATTCAAATCAGCATTAATGAGGCCGAAATAGGCTTAGAATTCTTCATGCCCATCCATAAGTCTTAATTAGATCTGCTTA
>CAZKWM010000225.1:0-3474 GCA_964556405.1 uncultured Methanotrichaceae archaeon
ACCCGGTGGAGAACCGGGCAAGTGCATAAGATAGATGCCCCCGAATTTATTCGGGGGAGTAGTCACTCTACCACGTCCTATAATTGTAACGTATGTGATGCGTGCACATCTAGTCCTTGGAATAAATGCTGCGATGGAACTAACCATATCCGCTGTGTTCACGGCTCAGATACCGGTAAGGACTATGCTAATAATTGCTATTATGTGTATTGTTCTAATGGATGAGATGAAAGACATTGATTTAAAGCTATTTTCGTTAACCGCGTGCCTTCTAATAAGCGGTGCATGCGCCCATGATAACCAGGATTACAACAGCCTCTATGCTAGCTTGAATGACTTTGGGATTGGTTCCAACCTGAATAGTACAGAGCTTGGCTCCCTTCCAAGATTAGACGTATCTCTACAACAGCTCATAGACGATGCCAGTGACGGCTCGTCCATACGCATACCTCTGGGTGGTTATGTTTTGAGTGAACCGATATATATTAATAAAAATATAACTCTGACTGGCTCGCCATTTGCCTATATCGAGGATCAGGGGACTAGTCAGATACTGCAGATAGATAACCCTAAAGCGAGCGTGACTATAAAAAATTTCCTGCTTATGCATGGCAGCGGAGATTATGGAGGAGCTATTAATAGCCAAGCCAAATCATTGACCATCCGTGATTGCAGGTTTTTAGATAGCTCGGCTAAATACGGTGCAGCCATTTACCAGAAGGGGGCAATCTACAGGTTATGGACTCAACCTTCGAAGGGAATAACGCAACCATATGGGGTGCTGCCATCTATAATGAGGGCGGAGATATGCGGGTAGAATCCTCAAAGCTTACTCAGAATCCTGGGTCTCATGTCATCTGTTTTAATGGTACTCAGCAAAAGCGGGTAAATGTGTCGATTAAAGACTGTAACTTCTCCGATAACCCAGGACCGTATGTCATACGTGGTTCTAGTACTGGTGGAGTCATAGCATGTACAGATAGTACTGTGATAATCGACCACTGCACCATCAAAGGTAATAAAGCGCTAGTAGTAACGCCCCACGTCATTGGTGGAGGTAACGCTGGTTTGGTCTTCGTTGGCTCGAATATAATGCTGAATGATACGCTAATTGAAGGGAATGTGGCGCTTGATGTAGCCGCTATCTATGTCGGGCGCGATTCCAAAGTAGAGGTTAACCGCTGCAATATAGCGGGGAACCATGCTCAAAGCGTTCTTTTCAATGGCGAGTATGTAGGCGGCGATGCTGCGGGTATCTCCATCGATAAAAGTTCTGAGGTCACTATGAACGACGTGGTCCTTAAAGACAATCACGCAGATGGTGAGATCGGTGCTATTGAGAGTGCCGGAAAGCTAAACCTGAAAGCAGACACGGTTATCACCAGAAATAGCGCAAAAAGGTACTCAGCACTGAAAGGCTTAAAGTCAGGGGTGACCAACATAGGTAAGTACGCCGATATACACGATAATACCGATATGCAGCAACCATACCAACCTATCCATAGTGAGGGCATTCTGAACATGGATTTTGGTTGAGAGCAAAGAGCTCGGTCTCTGCACCGGGCTCAAGATTTCTATTTTAAGCAACCAGCTCAGGCATGGCCTCGGTGCCCTAACGTCAGCCACTCTGCATGATGATGGTCTGCAGACAGGATACCACTCGAGCCACTTACTGCTTTCACAGCAAGCTGTGCGCTGTTTTTCTCATGGATGAATTTGAATATTAAATTAGTTATAGTAAGCTCTAAGGGTAATAAAGCATGATAAGATGGCGGGTAACAATGGCAGCGTATCTACTACTCTTAGGTAGTATGCATGCAATGGTCTCTGAGGAGTTCGAAAAATTTCAGCCCCAGAACCTCTTGGTCCTGGCATACTCCCTCTCGGCCTTAAGTATATCCCTATAAAAATCCTGCTCATCCACCCTCAGCTTTGCTATCACCCTGGAGGCGGTCTCAGGTCCAAGGCCCCGGCTGGCTAGAGCTATGGCTGCAGTTTTCCCATAACTGAGGACTAAATTGGCATTTCTAAAAACCCTCTTGGTCCTCCTCTTCTCCTCAGCGGTCTTCTTTCCCTCGGGCTTCTTGACCACCTTGATCTCATCCTCCTCCCAGGGCTTCAGGGCCGCTATCATCTTGGAGCCGCAGATGGGGCACTCGGGCTGGTCAGGAACCCTGGCCACCTCCCTCATGGACTTCCATTTCTTGCAGTTGACGCAAAAGAGGATCACCCTATCGTTCATGATCCTGGACTTAAGAAGATCTATGACTGCGCCGTCGGCGTGCTCGGGTGATGTTATATCCCTTCCACCCCCCCTGCCGCTACATCCTATGGGGCTTGGGCTGCTCGTAGTTACTTTTATGCGACCTTCCTTAATCCCTCTCAGGACTAAATCAGCATTCTGGAGGTCCAGGCGGTCGTGATAGATCTCCCTGAGGGCCTCACGGTACATGGGAGTTCCCTCAAAGACCCCAAGGAGCCTGGCCATGCTGACCTTCTGATAGTCGACGTTCCTGGAGATGGCACCGAACTTCCTAGCCACATGGATCATCTTCCACCGTAGAAGCATGGTGTTCTTCAGGGTCACTTTCAGTATGGGCTCGACGTGCTCGGGATTCACGTCCAGGAGGAGGTGGGCGATCTCCTCTGCCAGCACTATCCTAGGCAAGGTTAGGGTTATTCTGTAAGGATCAATATCCAATGCCACGCTGGATCCAAACTTGGCTGAGAGGAGGGCCGTAAGAACCCTGCCCAGGGTATCGTTGGCTTTATGACCAAAACAGGCGTTGACCACGGTCTCGGGGCCGTCGGTCTCCACGACCACCAGGCAATCATCGGGTACCTCCAGGTTCTCCTTCATCTGCCTCTCCACCAGGTCCACGAACTCGCCAGCGGCCTCGGGGTCTGCCGGATATATATCTGTCAGGGTCTTTATGGCGGCACGAACTCCCTCACTGCCGGATTCCAGGGCTGATCTCACGTCATTCCTGATCTTTCCCACCTCCTGGGCCACCTGGAAGGGCACAGGTATCTCCTCCCCTGTCCAGCTCGGGATCTCTCCACTCTTCTGTATGGGGACGACCTTCACCTCATCCTCGCCGATCTCCGCCACCTCCCAGATCTCGCCCTTGGTGACGAAGGTAGCCCCGGGCTTGGCAAAGCTAACCACGAAGGCCTCATCCAGGGTGCCCACGGACCTCCTGCCCACTATATCGTAGATGTTGAACCTCTTCTCATCAGGGATCATGGAGAGATTCTCAAAGTAGTACTCTCTGGCCTTGCGGGTCCTCTGCAGAATTCCATCCTGGACCCTGGCCAGTCGATGCTCGCTTATCTGATCAACCACTGCCTGGAACTCCTCCCGGGTCAAATCCCTGAAAGGATAAGCCCTGACGATGATCCCATAGGCCTTATCCATGCTTATGTCCCCGAAGTCCAGCTCCAGGCCCACTATCTGATTGGCCAGGACGTCGG
>CAZKWM010000226.1:0-1826 GCA_964556405.1 uncultured Methanotrichaceae archaeon
GGTCCGTGGAGAGCTATATGCTGCGGCCCGAGGACCTGGGATATCCGAGAGCCTTACCCAGGGACGTTGCAGGAGGAATGCCTGAGGAGAACGCCGGAAAACTAGTCTTTGTTCTCAAGGGCGAGAGGTCCCCAATCAGGGACATCATCGCCATAAACACGGCTGCTGCTCTTTACGTCGGAGGCAAGGCCTCGGACCTGAAGGAGGGGGCGGCCAAGGCCGAGGAGGCCTTAGATTCAGGCCGATCCCTAAAACTCTTGGAGAGGATAGCAGAGAGGAACGGCGATCCCGAGAAGCTGAGGCGGTTCCTTTGACCAGGGTAAAGGTCTGCGGTATCACCACCCCTGCCGAGGCCAGGGATGCCACGGCAGGAGGGGCCGATGTGGTGGGGTTCGTCCTGGTGGAAGGTTCGAGACATCAGGTATCTCCCGAGGCTGCCAGGGCCATAGCTAAGAGCATCCCAGTCTTCGTGAAGACCACGGCGGTGATGGCTCCAAGCACCGTAGGCGAGGCAGTGGGCCTGGCCAGGAGGAGCGGAGCCGACGTACTCCAGATCCACGGGACTTTAGAGTCTGATGAGATCCGCGGCCTTAAGAAGAGGGTACATCAGGCTGTGGTGACTACGGTGGCCGCAGGTTCCGACGATGCCTACGATATGGATGGGATTGCTGATGCAGTCCTCATAGACACCTTCAAGGATGGGACCCTTGGTGGAACGGGAGCCGTTCACGATTGGACTTTGAGTGCCAAGCTGGCCAAAGACCTGACCGGCCCAGTAATCCTGGCCGGAGGCCTCAACCCCTCCAATGTGGCAGAGGCCATCAGGACCGTAAATCCCTATGCAGTGGATGTATCCAGCGGCGTTGAGATCAAGGGAAAGAAGGATCTAGCTGTCATAAAATCCTTCGTCAAGGAGGTAAAATCGTGCCAGCCCTTCTGAGCCAGGAGGATCAAAGGAAGATTCAGACTCCCATCTTCGTAGATGTGACAGAGAAGGTCAGCGTCGATGCGCCTCTATCCCTTTACCTGGCCCTCCGGAGCAGGAGGTATCCTTACCTCCTGGAGTCGGTAGAGAAGTCTGGGCAGAAGGCCAGGTTCTCCTTCGTGGGAGCCGATCCCTCGGCTGTAATTCAGATCAAGGGCAGGCACTTTGCCATGAAGTTTTTCAACGGCGGAAAGGAGATTATCGCCAGAAGGCTGCAGCAGTGTGCCGACCTGGCATCCAGGGGCGACGTCCTGGAGGGAGAGATCCTCCAGGGCTTTGACCTCTTCGATGCCTTGAGGGCGGCCCTTCCCTGCAGCACCGGCCTTCCCAATGCCTTTGGCCGACAGATCTTCACCGGCGGAGGAATCGGCTATCTGGCCTATGATCTGATCCAGGACCGCCTGGGAAGAGAATCCAGATCCAAGGTCCCAGATGCCCATTTCGCCCTAGCTGAGAGCACTTTCATCTTCGACCACCTGACTAGAAGAGTGTACTTTGCCCTTGCACCAGTGCTTCCAGGACCCAAGGTAAACCTGGTGGAGACGATAGAAGGGGTAGATCCCGAGGACTCGGGGGATGAGGGGCCCGGTGGAGAGATCTTGAGCAAGGGAGAATCTCCTGAGTATGAAAGATCGGTGCTCAAGGCCAAGGAGCATATTAAGGACGGTGATATATTCCAGGTGGTCCTGGCCAGATCGGCCAGGGTGAAGTATGCCGATCCAGTGGGGCTTTACAGGCGCCTGAGAAGAATCAACCCCAGCCCCTACACCTTCATCTTCGAGTTCGGAGATCTGGCCCTGGTGGGTGCATCTCCTGAGACGCTCTTTAGCACCTATGACAG
>CAZKWM010000226.1:1926-3388 GCA_964556405.1 uncultured Methanotrichaceae archaeon
CTCTCGGGCGCTCCAAAGCTTAGGGCCATGGAGATCATCGATAATCTGGAGCCCGAGCCCAGGGGTATATACGGCGGAGGCATAGGGTACTTCTCGGCGGATGGGAGCACTGATTTCGCCATAGCCATAAGGAGCGTCCTTGTCCAGGATGGCGTAGCCACGGTCCAGGCAGGGGCCGGAGTGGTGGCGGATTCCGATCCTAAGAAGGAATTCCAGGAGACAGAACGGAAGATGGCAGCAATGATCAGGGCTTTGGGGGTGGGAGAATGAGCGCAAGAGAAAGCATGAGTGTTGAAATGGTCACGAATACGGGCGTAGGAAATGGCAGGAAAAGAACTATCCTCTTCGTAGACAACCAGGACTCCTTCGTCTGGAACCTGGTGGACTATGTCTCCCAGTTCTACCCTAAGACAGAGGTCTACCCCAATACCGTGAAGCTCTCGGAGGTGGAGAAGATGGACCCCCTGGGAATAGTGATCTCCCCTGGTCCCGGCCACCCTGCCAACCCCAGGGATATCGGCTCCTGCCTGGAGATCATAAAGCACTTCGACAGCACTCCCATCCTGGGGGTTTGCCTGGGACACCAGGCCATGAACCTGGCTTATGGAGGGACGATCTCCCACACCAATCCCCTTCACGGCAAGACCTCTCAGGTAAAGCACGACGGCAAGGGAATCTTCAAGGGAATAGAAAATCCCCTGACCGCAGGCAGATATCATTCCCTGGCCGTGGAGAAGCTGGCGCCGGTGCTGGAGATCTCGGCTTCTACTTCAGACGGGGTGGTGATGGGGATCAGGCACAGGACCAGGCCCCACAACGGCGTTCAGTTCCACCCAGAGTCGGTGCTGACTCCTAATGGCAAGAAGATCATATCCAACTGGGTTGAGGATCTGATTAGATGCACCAGGTAATCAAGGGGATTCTGGAGGCATCCAGATCCAGGGGGATACGTGGGGAATGGGAAGATAGCAATGAAGGCAACCATGGCGATTATGAAGTGGTGCCAGGTCCTTGGGTGCCTAGGGATCTCATAAGCTCTGCTGCCACTGTTAGATCCAAAGGCCTGGTTCCCGTTATAGCCGAGATAAAGCCCAGGGTCCTGGGAAGGGCCATGACTCCTGATGAGGTAGATAAGCAGGCCAGGTCTTATGCTGAGAACGGAGCCTGCGCCATATCCGTTCTGACGGAGCCCACCTACTTCATGGGTTGCCTGGAGAATGTCAGGATCGCCAGGAGGGCAGGCCTTCCCATTCTACGCAAGGATTTCATACTGGATAAAAGGCAGCTTAAGGAGGTAAGGGCTGATCTGGTGCTTCTCATAGCCTTTCTGCTACCTGACCTGGGGGAACTGGTGGATGAGGCCAGGTCTCATGGGGTGGAGCCACTGGTTGAGGTTCACACTGAGAAGGAGCTGAGCTTGGCCTTGAAGACCGATGCCAAGATCCTGGGGATAAATAACCGG
>CAZKWM010000227.1:0-3348 GCA_964556405.1 uncultured Methanotrichaceae archaeon
AAGCACTATGGATTTACTACCTATATCGATAGTAACCCAGCCTTATTTTCCCTTAGCCATTATTTTGTCCATACTTAATCCCAGCTCGGCCAGCCTCTTATTAACGATCTCTAGTACCCTCGTCTCATCCAAGTTCAGGTCTTCTTCTTTCCCGACCTTGTCCATCTCTTTCCTCCTAGTTTCTTTCTGGAAAATCCTCAAGGGATACAGGAAGAAGGGCACCGCTCCTGATCTCAGCCTCCTTCTGGCCTCTTTAAGCTCGAAAGCAAAGCCCTCGGTCTTGCCGAAGTCATCCTTGCAAAAGCCCTCTTTTCCGAAGAAAAACTGGCTGATGGCCTCTTTGGCCAGGGGTGTCATCTTAATAGACTCGCTCTTTCCATCCTTGGATGCCTTATCGATATTGCCCTTGCCCTCGTAAAACAGAGCCTCTACATTCTGATTGATGTAATCCAGGGCTAGGGTGATCACCTTGCAGAGCCTGTTCTCCAGGGTTCCCTCCCTCTGATAAGCCTCAGGACCTGATCCATAGGGATTTCTAAGCAGGATAAGGATCTCATCATCCCCTTCGCCGATCTTCCTTAAAACCCATATCTTCTCGGGCATAAGTCCTGTGCGGGCTGAGAGGGCCGCCCTGATCTTATCCGAATCTATGAATCCTCGACAGAAAACTACTGCCCAATCTGCCTTCTCCGGAGTGCAGCCAAAGAGCTTTCCATCCTTAAGGGCTCTGCTTACCAGCTCCTCCTCAGGGTTGGATTTTTCTGGCTGGCACCAGTAAAGGGGCACAAAGAGGGGAGGCCTAGAGACTCCCAGGGAGAAGTTCTGGGCCATGGCCATGCCCACAGGAACCTCTCCGGGATAATCCCGACCAGCCACTATGGACCGTAGGACCTTATAGATGAATTTGTTATAGGCGGTATAGTTTGTGCCGAACTTGTCCACGAGGACCTGGTTATCCACCAGGATTATGCCATTGGCTCCATCGCTCCTGGTGCACAGATCGTAGATGGCGCTTATAGCCGCCAGATTCCTCCGCCCTTCCTTGGAGAACTGGGCCAGATCGGCAAAATCGCCAAGCTCAGTCAGCATGCCCAGGACGAAGATCGGGTAATCAGCCTTACCTTCGTTTCTTATGTGGTTGATGATGGGATTGATGAAGCCGGTTCCAGTGCCGCCGCCGAAAGATACTATAAAGAGGATGCCATCGCATTCTCCTCCGCCCAGGGTGGTGTAGGGCCTTATTACATTCCAGGCGCTGTCAAAGATGGGATTGGGCTTATCCTTAAGACCTTGCCCCTGAGAGGAAGGTCCGGCGGGTGCGCCCATGCACCCTACGCTTTTCAACACCCTAGCCGAGATCTCCTGAATCTCCTCATCGGTATCGAAGATCTCGAAGAGGGCTTTCAGATACTGGGCATCTCTGACAAAGCCCTGCTTTTTGACGTCATAGCCGTACTTCTCCTTCACTCGGACGTGGATCTCAGATCCATCGGGAACGGCGTCGTGGGGTATGAAGAATCCAGGGTAAGCGCCCTCGTTGAGGTCGCCAAAGAAGTGCTGTATGTTCTTGGCATCGTTCTTGTCAGCCTCAAGCCAGATCCCCTTTATAATCCCGGGGGAGATGTGCTCGGCACCAGTTATCCTGGAGATAAGCCTAAAGTCCAGATCCTCATTTCCCAGGAACTCCTGACATACCTTTCCCCCGGCACCCCCGATGCCAACTATGCACAGCTTCATCTTCGCCCCTTCCAAACTTCTTTGTATACCGGCGCTACCAGCACAATAAGGGATGCAGCCAGGAGCACAAAGCCAAAGATCTCAGCCAGATGACTGCGTTCAGGATAGACGGTTCCATGGTAGGCCGAGAAGACCACCGAGGCACAGAGGGCCGGAACCGTCATGCCTATGAGCCGTTTGGTGCCTTTTGAGATTGTGTAAAAGCTGTAAAGCTCAGTAAGCTTAATCAACCTACAGCTTTCGGGCAGCATGTCCAGGCCTAAGATTACCGCCATGGCTCCTAAGGCTATTATAACTCCAAAGATGCTGAATCCCATGGAGCTTGATATCAGAGCAGGGACCTGCATGTAGCTGTAGGGTAGTATAGTCGGAACCAGGAAGTATAGGTAGGCTATGGCCACAAAGACCAGTACCCAGCCTGCAAAGGCCAGGGCCGTGAAGTTGGATCCCTGGGCGACGGTCATCTCCTTAAAGAAGGCCTCCTTGGTGGTCTGACAGTGGCCTATCATCATCAGCTTCTTGTGAACCCTGTTCACGTTATAGATATGCAACAGCCCTGTGCCCACCAGGACCAAGGCCAGTAAGACGGCGCTCCATGCAAAGAGGTCCACTGTCATCGCCTCCCGATGATAGAGGAGATCTTGTCCGACATGCCCTCGCCAGACCCAGCATTTCCAGCCTTATTATTGCCGCTATTGATGCTGCCCGCCTTTCTGGAGAAGCTCTCCTGGGACTCGATTCCACGCTTGAGTTTCCTCTCAATAAAGAGGCTTGCGCCGATAACAACGAGCAGCATAAAGGAGAGGTTCAATACAATTTCAGGGCTGTATATGGCATAGGGCACCACCTTGGGATTGATCCTGGCACCTGACGCCTCAACTGAGTTCTTCCCCGACTGATCGTACTCAGAGTATTTTATCCTGTAAGAGAAGGTTTGGTTGGCATCGGCAACCGTAAAGGGACAGGTCATGTTGAAGCTGACCTCCTTTGGCTCCCTGCCCACCCTTACCTTCTTGTTCTCCACGACTCTCCAGGGATTGTTTTCAGTGCTGGTGTAAAGGGTAAAGACCACATCATAATCCTCGGGGTTTAGATTCTTGACCCTCATGCCAAAGGTGTACCACTGCCACCAGTAGTTGTTCTCACTCTCTGGATTATAGCTCAGCCTATCCACGAAAAGCTTAGGCCCTTTCTTTATGGATGGCCCCTGCTGGATCTTAGTTCTGTTGGCATCTATTCCATCATCATAAGTGTAATAGTAAGTGAAGTTCTTTCCGGCATCATTCTCAACGAACAGACCGTATTCATTAGCCTTGAAAACTACAGCTTCTCCGCCGTTGATCTGTTGGGTCACATTCTTGAGATCCAGGCCATTATCATCGCAGACATGAAGGGTGACGTTGAGCATATCCTCTTCAGCATCCGAAATTCTGGCATCGTACTCTATAGGATCATTATACCTCACCTGGCCAGAAGGCCTCACAGTGAAATTGCTAATGACTGGAGGGCTGTTGGTCACATTGAAGACCAGCTCGCGGTAAAACGGCATCTTTATGTCCTTGTAATCGGTGCTGCTCCACTTATTGACGCCATCGCTCACGTTTACCCTGA
>CAZKWM010000228.1:0-3287 GCA_964556405.1 uncultured Methanotrichaceae archaeon
CCTACAGAATGTTCAAGCGAGGGTAGACCTAGCTTTGAAAGCCTTCTTCAGAAGGGTCAAGGCTGGAGAGAAACCTGGCTATTTAAGATAGTTCCCCATCGCAGCTGGGTGGATCAGGAGGAGTATAATCGATGTTCACAGCCCCAAGCTTTAAGCTCACCGAGAGGGAATCGAGATCCTGAAATAGTATTCTCTTAGTTATGCCAAGAGATGCCAGGTCCGTCAGAAGTTTCCGCTTGCTATCGCTTGGTATTACGTACCTGACCAGGCCCCTTTCTTCCTGGAGGAGATCGGTTATCTTGAAGCCCTTCTTCGGCCTTGGGTGAATGGTGAAAGCGCTGAGTTGAGAGACCATCCTTGGAGATATCATCTGGGGTTGTATAGCTACAGGATGATGGGGAAGATCCTCCAGGTCCAGGTTTGCCGCCAGCTTGGGTATATCCTCATAGGTGGGCTCAGATGCCAGGTAGCGCACTATAGGGTGGCTAAGGGTTGGGATTCCCTTAATTTGGCTGAACTCATTGAGGGCCTGAGGATACATGGCCCAGAGCTCCCCATTGCAAGAAAGGTGGTCGCTTACGGCGAAGTACAGGGCTATGAGAGCACTCTCAGACCAGTCCAGGAGCCGGGTGGGAGTACCGTGATGCTGCATCAGAAAGAGCCAAGCCACGTCGTCCTCCTGATCAGGGAGGTTCTCAGATAAGGTGGGAGCGCCTCTCTTGAAGGCATCTATGAGGTAGAACTCTATATCCCGGCGCTCATTTCTTAAGTGCTTATACTCCTTCCTGAAGATGGCCGGCATCAGGTCTCCGTGAACCCTGCTATCGCCCCTGAACCAGGACCTGGAAAGGATAGTGGCCACATCCACGACCTGACTTATGGTCGTGAGCTTGTAGGTCTTTGTCATCCGCTGTATCGACCTTTGTAATTGCTGGTTTATCTAGCTTTATCATAATCTTCTACGTTCTTTTATGCTTATATTGTGCTCTATAGTCAAGCCATAGGAAAAGGGCTTTAATCTCATCCTGAGTTTAATTCCGGGGCGTATCGGGAAGGTGAGAACGCTCTTTGTTATTAGGGTCATCCACTCGCCATCCGATATGGAAACCACCTTATAAAGGCACTGCTTTGCGCTTTTATGCATTCATTTAAAAATTTCAGGAGGGGTATCCAAGATGCTCACCTTGGTATCCACCATCCAGACATCATTCACATCTTCATAATAGGAGGCATAGGAGGAGATGACCCTGCCTTCCAAACCCTTTACTGCCAAGACCGTTCCTCTGACCAACTGCGATTATCTGAAGGTCACGTTCTAGCCTTCCCGGTCTATAGACGTGTAGCTTCCGGTCGTCTTCACGCTGCCGGACCAAGAAGCTGCTTGATTTCCGGAGATAATAAGAACAAGCCCCAAAACAAATTTGAAGGTGGGGGCCAGATCTTCTGCACCAAGGGATGCCTTCGGTCATCCTGACCCAATGACATTTATAACCGCACCTTAGTAACTTTACTATAGGACTTTTATTAGTTCGGTAATCGCCTAAAGCTCCAGGAGAATGGTTACTGGCAATTTACCCCCTTAAATTACCTAAGTATAAGCCTAGACCCAGGTTACCAGAAGGTAGGAGCGTATGATGGCATTGCTTCGGAGTACTATTATCTCCAGAGCAGGTACGGCAGGCCTAAGGTTGATTGGAACTTGAACTCCCAGTCAACAATCGCTGCTGACGATAGGGCTTATGATAAAATGGATATACAGCTCTTGGATGGGACGAGGAAGACAATCTACTTCGATATCACAGAATTCTTTGGAAAATTTAATCGCTTGGGCTGAAGGAGATAAATGATATGGTGATAAGCCTCTGTGGCTTTAGCCATGATATAGACATCGCTATCTTTGAGGGCTTGTATCAAAGGATCTACAGTGCGATCATCCTGGATCTATCCCAGAGCCGATGCTGCTTCTCCCCGTACACTTCTGTTGGCGTCCTTTAAATCTCCTGTCAAAGGATCTAAGGCTTGAGGATAGCTGATGTAACCCAGATTTGATACCTTGCATATCTGTCCCAGGGCCATGACAAGCCCGAGGCGAACATAGACGTTCTATTCATGTAGGGATTTTATCAGGGGATCTACGGTTCTGCTGTCATTGATGGTATCCAGAGCCCTGGCAGCTCCATGGCTCTATTTGTCGTCGCTACCATAGAGGGCCAGAATGAGATGGTCAACTATCTTGTTGTTATTGATCTTGGCCAGGGCCGATTTAGCGTCGTACTGGGCGCGTTCCATGGAGCACTATGGCTAGCCACGACAAGGCAAACCGCCAAAACTACCAGGCTAAACAATGCTTTTCTCATATAAGCCTCCTTAAGGTTTGGCCAGATCTTAGTGATACCACTTCTCCTCGTCTCACGGGCTTCATAGTCTCAGCCACCAATTAGCTCATTCGTGACTGCAACATTTAATCTAATGCTGTAAAATTTGAGCCTTTGAGCCTTATCTTTTTCAAACTATTGAGCTAATCTTGGCCTATGCCTGCGATCCTTAAGGCACTTTAGCGATTATAAAACTAAGTTTATAGAGGTTACTTATGTTGAAAGAATCGATATGCTTGGATTTATTTAAATATCTTCGATGTATTAATGGGTGTTCATACAGAAATGGAAAACCACAAAGACACGAGGGCACAACGGGATATATTCTAGGGTTTTTTTGTCCCAGATGAGATTAATCGAGATGGGGTTAGGGATCCTGTCGCGTTGCCTTAGCGATCACAATCTCGTTCTCTTCCATGGTCTTTAATACCAATCTCTTAAGATCCTGCCTCTGTCTTAGCTCCTCCTTGGAGGCAAGGGCTTCCAATCCCAAAATCGCATTTAGTGTCTTCAATATTTGGATTTGAACCTCATCCATCCCTTTCAACCCCGGGCCTATCTGAGATCTTTTCAGTTATTTACTTTCCGATAATTCCATAAGCGATTTTGGAGGATATAACAGAAGTACTACAAGATTATATTATTGATCAAGAGACTGGACTAAAAGCACTAATAACCATATTCCTGAATCAGGTAATGCAATTAGAGGCCTTGCCGCAGTCCGGTGCTGAATCTTATCAAAGAAAAATTGGCAGAAAGGCTCATAGGAATGGATATAAGAAGAGAGGATTAAAGACAAGAGTAGGTGAAATAATCTTAGATAAACCTTAGTTAAGGGAAGTATCCTTCGAGACCAAAGAGGATTCCTATTTACTTTGTTTTACCGAGTGTTTTTCTAGAATAGATCTCCAT
>CAZKWM010000229.1:0-3258 GCA_964556405.1 uncultured Methanotrichaceae archaeon
CATTCTACCCATTCAAGAGGTAATTCCCATGGGTAGTATAAATAGTTTTGAAAGGGGCTCGATGAATAAATCCTTTCAGTAAAGCCGTTTCCTTCAGAGTCGTTAATGGCCCTGCTAAGATCCCAGAGCCAACCGTAGTTTACCCGCAGGTTTATCTTCATATCTCCACTGCCGAAGGTGGTCCTCTTGGTGTAAGGACGACCCTGGGAAAGAGAGGCGAACTTGAACTGCCCATTACAAGAAGCTCAGCATTCTCCTTGGAGAGCAAATGGACCGCACCCACACAGGCGCTTTCTGGAAAGCCTTGGTCTGCTCTTTAGGCCTCTTGGTGTTGTCCTGGGTAAAGCCGTAGAATGTCAGCTCTTTTATCCCAAGACCCTGACAGATTTTGAAAAGCTCCCTGCAGGTGGCAAGGCCTGCTTGGTAGCCATCTTCTTTGGGTAGACCGCGAGCCACAGCCCAACGCCTGTGTCCTCTGGAACAACACCTATATGAGAGGGCAATCGATTCATGGAGGTCCCACGATGTAGAACAGTTTAATCAAGAGATATTACAAATTAGATTAGACATTCTGGAGCTTTAAGCCTTGCTCTAAACCAGGATCTATTAAAAATAAAGCGTAAGAAGCCTCGAAGGTCAGGGAGCGATGATGGTGAGGCTGGCAAAGACCAGAAGGAGGAAGTAGCCCAGCTTCGGATAAAAGATTCCTCCTATGGAGATGATCAGAACGATCATGCCTAGGTAGGATGTGATATTGAGCATTGGTTACCGCCTATCCTGAATTATCCTGAAGTTACTACGTAAGGTCTCATGATTCCCGCTATGTCTCTAAAAGCCTTGAAATCTCTAGAATCAGCTATTTGCAGCCTATATACATAATTACCATATAAGGATACCAATTTGGTACAAGCTCTCTGTATGAGGTCTCTGTATTATCATTCATAAACTACTTGAAAAATCGGGTCTAACTTCCTTTGTGGTTAAGCTCCGGAGTCCTTTGAAGATAATTATAGGTGCACTTGAAGTATATTCTACATTAAATGGTCATTTTTTGCCACTTGAACGAAAGGCTTATCATCGAAGACGCTCCTCTTTTTGTTCATGGAATTTGGCCATCGATTCCAAATCGCTGCTGGAATCGCCCTTTTGTGTGTTGCCTTTTATACCATCTACATTACAAAGGAATTCATATATGCCGTCATATTGAGCGGCCTCATGGCCTACATGCTGAATCCCGTATTCAAGAGACTGGTGGGGCTAACCAAGCGAAAGGGCATCTCTTCTTTCATCTCCATAGTCATCGTCTTCTTAATCCTCATGGCTGTGACTTTAAGCACCATCAGTATGCTCTACGCAGAGATAACTAGGCTCCTGACCTCAGACAGCGCCCGAATAGTGATCTTAAGCATATCTTCCGCCGCGGATAATGCGACCAAGGAATACGTCCTGATTCCCATATCCTCTGTCATGAATAACTACTCTCCGGGCTCTGGAAAGGCCTTGCCTGCATCTCTATCCAACTACTTGCAGCAGATGGGCCAGGTATTCCTTATCGCCCTGTCCTGGATTCTGCCGATGATCCAGTCAGCTATTGCAGCCACCATATCCAATCTACCCATTCTCTTTGCCCAGTTCATGGTGGCCATGTTCTTCACCTACTATCTTCTCATCGATGGCAAAAGTCAGGTTTACAAGGTTATATCGGAGTTCTCTGAGAAGGATGTGGTCTTCAAGTTCTTGGATGAACTGAATATCGTTTACAATAGCCTCTTTAACGTATATTTCGTGACCTCCATGCTCTCGGGAGTCTTTGCATGCATGGGGTTCTGGCTGATGGGCCTTCCTTATCCTGTACTGACCGGCGCAGTGGTTGGCATCTTTACCTTAATTCCTCTGGTGGGACCAGCAACAGTCTATATTCCCCTTACCATTTACTATCTCCTGATCAGTGACTACTTTAAGGCCATGGAGATTTTCGTCTTTGGAACCATAGTCTTGGTGATAGTTCCTGAGAATGTGCTGAGGCCCCATATGGCCATGAAGGAAGCATCCATCCATCCGATAATAACCCTCCTTGCCTACTCTGCCCCTGTCTTCGTCATAGGCATTATGGGAGTAATAATAGGGCCTGCCCTCTATGGATTTCTCCTGGCAGCCTACAGGACTTTTGTGTGTTTCAGGCATGAAAATGCGGCCGCAGCTGCCCCGCAGCCTCTCCCGAGATAGCTACTGGAAAGATAGCAGAAATAGGACCGATCCCGGCATCTCTGCCTGGGGCTAAGTGATGGCCGGCCTTATTATTGACATTTTCAATTCTTTCTTAGATTTTACCTTGTACTCAATCCGGTACGCTATATTGCGCTCTGTGTCTGGTCATAGACCAGACGGTCATTAGAAAGTCTAGGGGCGGTTAAGCCCCTAGTTTTAAGATTACATCGTGGCTTCATTCCTGGGGCACCGAAGTGCCTTGCTAGGGATAGGCGCTGGAGGACACCTACCCGCTGGGGCACCTGGTTGGTAAGGCCAGGAATTGGTGATAAAATACACCCACCTACATAGGGACGCTTGATCTAAGATCAAGCAGATGCCGTACCTTGCCTAAGGGCGCGGTACCTTTCGCCGGAGTAGTCTTTAGCGGCTACTCCTAGCGGGAGATGTTGGCTGATTGTATTCTTCTGGATATTCACTTTATAAAGGTGACAATTATGGCTTCTTCTCCTACCAGCTCTAGCTTGACCTTATCGCTAAAGACCATATCTTTTGGTAGAGCCAAGTATGGGTACATGTCACCTTTGCCGTTATGCTTGTAGCTTATCTGTTTGGTTGTCATTGAAATCTCCTGTGTACACTGGTGTACACCTAACGACCTAATAATAACGCCGCCTTTTCAGGTGGGTGTGATCAGAATATCATCTGTCCTCATAGATATTCCGTGATTCTTGAACAATTTCCGTCGATTCTGAGTTATCTTTATTCAGTGGAATACCCCAAAAAGGGTTGTGCTGAGAAATCAGCATCAAGGAGATACATTGTATACGTTACCACGGGTGTTCTTGACTACGCTGCCTCTTTCAAAGTCCATGAAGCCATCGTTCAAAATACCACCACATCTCTGCGTAGCTGTGTTCCTTGTTATGTTACCGTCTTTCAGGATCACCTTGCCGAGGTCGTTGAAAACACCAGCGTCTACCTCTGCATTATTCCCCGGTTATGGTGCCACTATTTATGATTAGCGTGCCCGCACAATTATAAATCCCG
>CAZKWM010000230.1:0-3208 GCA_964556405.1 uncultured Methanotrichaceae archaeon
CGGCGCTATCCAGAGATCCTTTCCTTAAGCAAAGCGCCGTCCTCTTTGCCTCATCACTGGCCTGTGGGGCTTTCAACTACCTTTACCAGTTATACGTCACCTCATCTTTAGGGCCCGAGAGATATGGGATCTTTGGGCCCACCTCTGCCCTATTTTACATGACTTACGTCTTCTCCAGAGCTGTGCAAGCAGAAGGTACAAGGTTCGTATCTGAACTCCTGGCTTCCGGAAAGGCCTCCGTGGTCCCGGCTTTTACCGGAAGCACGCAATTCGCAATGTATAGAGTCCAATCAGCGCAGAACTTTTTGTTAAACGTGGTTCCAACCAAGTTATACCACAGTGGGTTAAGCATGCGACCAGTTCGCTTGAGATACTCAGATGGCGTCACCTGCCCCTGCCCTGTATCAAACACCGGTTCGATTTCACCATCACAAGCCTTACCATCAGACGATCTTGCGTCAGGGTGAGGTGGAGAGGAGAGCAAGGTCAGTGCAAACGCCGCAGCCAGGGCCTCAGGTATCCAGTCGTCCTCTTCCCAAAGGAAGTCGGAAGCCTTGGTGGATCTTTCCGGGGAGAGCAGCCAAATAAGCTTGGATAGGGCCACTTCCCATCAGCCAAAGATCGTGCCCCTCAGGCCTTCCTCAGCTTCAACATATCAGGCATAACTTCAGGGTCAGTCATCAGCGACGTGGTCGTGGATTTCAGGAGCTGCAACCTTCAGGGTGACCCTTTCCACGACGTAGGTTGCTTGAAGATCTATCCAGTGGTTTGCGAAAATCTGATCCTCGATTACTACTACAAAGTGTTGCCTTTGGAGGGCCTGCCTAGAATCTGCTCCTTCTAGGATATATATGCCCCCAAAAGCTATCCAAGTCTGGCCAGGGCGCTGCAGAATTCCATAGCATCCGATGGTCGTGGCATGGCAGGCGGAAGGTCAGCCTATACCAGGTTGATTTATCCTAGGAAAATATACCCGAAGACAGCAATTAATGCCATTAAAGATATAAAGGCAAACAGCTTTCGTCATGCAGGGATGATTATGAGAAAAATAGTATTAATCGTTCTACTCCTCGCACTGACTTCCCTGGCCCACGCCCAGGAAGACTATAATGCTGGCCTGCAGCAAGGGCTCAAAGCAGGCTACAACGTCGTCCAGGCGCTCATACATAAGGACAACGCAGCCTACGAGACTGCTGCCCAGGCCTGGAATAGCCTTGTGAAAACTGCTTTCGAGTCGAGCCAGGCAGCTACCTACCTCCTACCTGTAGAGTCCGAGCAGAACGCATCGGTGCCCACGCAGATTACAGCAGCTCCCGCCCAGAACAACACCACGCAGGGCTTACATGTAACTTCACCGGGCCCGGATGGGAAGATGCAGATTAGACCATCCCATACTTTCGACACCTCCGCCTCTCCAGGCGATATAAATGAGGATTGGAAGCCTTCGGATATGATTTTAAAATGAAATCAGGGCTAATCACCGCCAATTCCTTGGCGGGATGCCGCCCCTATTTAAGATCCTACCTGGTGAGGGCCTATGCCTTCAGTCACGGGAAGGTCGTGCATCTCACGAAAGGTTTCACCGAGACCGATGGGTTGACCACTACAGATGGGCTAAGTTTGAGAATCAGCAGCTTGAAGTTGGAGATCCAATCGTAGTTAGGTGGCTGGGTAGGCATGGTGGGGTCAACGCCGATCATAAGAGCCAGGTTCTTATCGGTCTGATATATCGTGGGGTTGAGATCATTGGTATCCATGAGCAGGACGCCTAGATTGGACTGACTCTGGTTCGCTGAGGCTTCTTTCTCGCCTAGGCTGCTGGACGCTATTGGTGGAGTTCATCTGAGTTTTGCGATTGCCGCAGCCGAGAGCGCCCATGAGATTCTTCTGGCTCTGATCTATGTTTGAGCCCCAGGCCTCTCCGGCCAGGTTTGTTTGGCTCAAGGTGTTGCCAACCCCTGCCATGGCCATGACGTTCCTGGAATACTGATCTACATCGAACCCTGACTGGGACTGATCATTGATCTGGTTAATGCTGTTTCCGCTTTCTAAAACTCCCGCATGATTGTAAACCTCCTGGCACACCTCCCCTGATGAAGCCTGGAGATCGTTACCGGACTCGGAGTTCTGTACGTTGGTCTGTACCAGGTAATTTGTAGCGTCGCACGATGTTATGGATATTATCGCTATCAAGGCAGCTACAGCTACTGCTCCACGATGCATTTTCTTCAACTATTGCTAATTGCTGGTAAAAGAGAGGTTTTCCAGGATTGATTTAGTTAGACAGTTTTAGGGTTTAAGTCGGCTTTAAATCTGAGACTTCTAAATCTTTCAGCGAAAAATTTTTTAGTATTATTCATTAAGACCTATCATGGAATGGCTGATGGATGCCTATTCCATATTTATTAGCGATTTTTCCCATGTTTTCTTAGGCTATATTCTGTAATAATGGCTTACCGGTGTTGAATTCTTGCCAAGGTTCTTATCCTTGCAGGGCCTATATGCTCTTCATGTCAGCGATCTTGGAGCTTCTACTGGGGATGAAGAAAGAAGGTCTCATCGCGAATCAGGGCAGGAGGAGGATAGATCCCTCTGCCTTAAAGTTTAACTTGGAGCTCAAGGTCGCCAAGGAGGATACTACAAGAGGTCTTCGATCTTAAGGCTGAAGACGTAGATGAGATGATACGGGTCCGACTGGACGAGCATCGAGGAATTTGATGCTCCTTTGATGTCCAACGGGCTTCAACTCCAAGGCCTTCTCACCCTGAACTGCCCATCCTTGGGACGAATCCAGCCCTTTTGGATCTACGAAACGCTATCTATCATATCCCTTTTTTAGCAATCATTGCACCGTTGGCCTTATAGACCTGGAGGGGTATAAACATACGACGGTGTTTATGGCAGATAGAAGGATTTATTCGGCTCCAGGCATCGACGTCAGATCTCTGGCCGATGCCATATCCAACTGGTTCAAGGCTCGCGATTTTGAGACTCAGATCATGATGGCCCCCGGAGGGGGCTACATGATCCAGGCTCGCCAGCCTTCTACGTGGCGTTCAGTCCTGGGCCTCTCCTCGGCCCTCCTGGTGATACTGACTCCCAGAGGTGAAAGTTTAGAGGTGACCACGGCCGCAGCTAAGTGGGCGGATAAGGTAGCAGTTGGAGCGATAGGGCTGGTTATTCATCCCCTGCTCATCACGGCGGGCTA
>CAZKWM010000231.1:0-3201 GCA_964556405.1 uncultured Methanotrichaceae archaeon
CCCCTCCAGGACCGATAGCCACCTTTGAGGAAGCCAGGATGTTCCAAAGGACGCACCGATCAGAGAGCCAGCAATGGAAGCTATGGAATCGGTATCCCCTCCGGCACTTGCTGCGGCCACCATGGCCTCCTCGGGCGAGAATCGCAGGTAGCAGTAAAAGGCGGCAGGCACTGTCTCGTATACCTCCGGAGAGTTGCCTATGGCCTCCAGGGCTTCATCAGGGTTCATTTCCAGGAGGTTTCCTGCCCACTGGAGCCTTTGAGAAAAATCCCTGTCCACCCTGGCGGCCAGAGACGATGCCATGTTGAAGATGATGCTTTTAGGAAAGTCCTTGAGGCCTAGGGCCACGCCTGCTGCCACCGCCACCGAGGCCGCCCTGGCTGCGCTGCTGCAGTGGGTGGAGATGCTCTGAAGCTCGGCATACCTGCTCACCATCCCCAGGTCGCAGTGGTATAGAAGGCCGATGGGAGCCACCCTCATGGCCGAGCCACAGGTGGGTATGCGGGCGCCCGACTCCTGCCATGAGATGCCAGACCTCATGGCCGCCAGGGAGGCCTTGGTGGCCAGGCCGACTCCTCGGTTGAGGCTCTCGTCCAGGGCCCAGGACTTTCCCCAGTCCATCATCTTCTCAGCAAACTTATCTCCTGAAAAGCCGTAGGACTCCAGCATGGATTCGGCCAGAATGAGAGTCTCCTCAGTGTCATCGGTGAATTGGCCGGCCTTGAGCCCGAAGTGGAAATGGTCGGGAGCTGGAGACATCATATCCCTGACCTGGCCCACGGTCTCCCTGATCTCCTTTGCAGTCAGCCCTTCCACAGGCATGCCCAGGGCATCGCCTATAGCCAGGCAGAGCATGCATCCCTTGAACTTCTCCAGAATTACTGCGGCCATGGCTTTATCTTTGTGCTGTGGAGACTAATAATCATCGGAGATTTTAATCATGGACCACAAAGAGCCCTGGGATAAAGATTACAAAAGCCGCGGCCGCCTCTGGGGAGGAAGCGCAAGAAGGCTTCCGGACCTGCCAGAAGGATCTCTTGTCCTGGAGCTGGGATGCGGCAACGGCAAAACCCTGGCCTCCATGATTTCCAGGCCGTGGAAAATTATGGCCATAGACATCTCATTCCAGGCCCTCAGGCTTTGCGGGCCATCCAAAGCTGAGCGCCTGGCAGCCGATGTCCGCTACCTTCCTTTCAAAGATGGGGTCTTCGATGCCATCTTTGCCTTTCACGTGACAGGCCACCTGTTCCAAGAGGGGAGAAGGATGGCAGCATCGGAGGCCTCCCGGGTCTTGGAGGCTGGAGGCAAGATATTCTTTGCCGAATTTGGCCTGGACGACTTCAGATATGGCCAGGGTGAGGAGGTCGAGTCCGGGACCTTCAAGAGAGGGCCTGGAATCCTGACCCACTACGTCTCAACTGACGAGGTAAAAGATCTCTTCGGTTCCTTAAAGGTCCTGTCACTGGAGGCGCATTCGTGGAGGATGAGAGTTCAAGGCCAGGATCTACCCAGGTCCGAGGTTGAGGCTGCCTTCCAGAAGCCCTGATCTATAAGCCCTGAAATCTCAGACTGTCATTGCTCAAATTATAAGCCATATAAGCGAGAAATCCTAAAAACCCCTGTTTTATCCATAAAATAGAATCATCAGATAGGAATATGCTTTGGACTATTATAACGGTCAAAAAAGTAGGTTTTTAGGAATCCTCGAGCAATCATACCTATATTATCTGCCCAGATCCGGGAACTCGAAGAAGTCAAGTACGAAGTTGGACTGGCCCAAAGACACCTCCCAGAGGGTGATCTCGAAAGCTGAGCTCTCCACGTCATCCCCATGATCGGTGGTTTTGACCTCTATGGGCTCGCCGAACTTATAATAGCCCCTGGGATCGGCAAAGGTGCCTTTCTTGCTGTTCCAATCTTTCCCGGCCGTGGAGTAGATCACGTACTTGCCATCCTTTATGCCCGTGACGGTAAAGGGCTCCCCAGCTCTAACGTAGACAGCGATCAGAGGATGTACGTCCAGGTCGGCCACCACCACTATGGCATCCTGGCACTCATCGTTGTGCATTGTCAGCTGACCGTAGCCATTTCTGTTTATGTCCTTGATGTAGGTCCCTGTTTCGGGCCTGGCTGCCTGGCACGGCCCGAGAGATAGAATAATTAGCATTAAACAGATGAGAAGTTCTTTTCTCAAGCCTCGTCTCCCCTCTACTGCGGCAGTATCTATGGCGCCTTCCCGTATTTATCCTTGAGGTCTTTGAAGGGCTGAAATTACGCTTTTGTGCAGACCAGACAGATCAGCCCTGACCTTTGGATTCCGACCGCAGACCAAGGCCCATCCTAACCTCCACATAGTGGTCCCTGCGACCATCCGTCAGGGTAAGCATCCTTTCTGACTGAATGGCACCGTCCAGGGTCACTGATACCACCTCGGTGCCAGGCCCGTCCCTGATGAAGCTCATATGGTAAAAGGTATCTACGTAGCGGTAGTGAACCTTGTAGGGGAACCAGCCCTGAGATGCTAATGGTGGGCGAAGCTTAGCCTGTTCACCTCCAGCTTCAGCCCTAGGACGAACTCGACCATGAGCCTGTACATCCATCCGGCCGACCCCGTGTACCACGTCCAGCCAACCCGACCGGTATGATGGGGCTTGGAGTAAACATCGCCAGCCATTACATAGGGCTCGGTCATGTATACCCCTATTCCTTCGTGGGTCGATCCGTGGTTGATGGGATTGATCAGGGAGAGAAGCTCCGAGGTTCGGCGAACGTCTCCGAGGGTTGCAAATGCCAGAACCACCCAGGCTGCAGCATGGGCGTACTGCCCACCGTTTTCCCTCGCCCCTGGAACATAGCCCTTGATGTAACCCGGGTCTATCCCTGAAACATCGAAGGGAAGGTCCAGGAGAGCTGTATCAGACCGGCTTCCCTCCTGACAAGAAGCTCATTTAAAGAATCCATGGCGACCCTGGAGCGGTCGTGATCTCCTGCCATTGAAAGGACTGGCCAGCCCTGAGATATGGAGTCTATCTTGCACTCGGGGTTCTTCTCGGATCCAAGGGGGTGGTCCCCACCGTCGAAGTACGCCCTGAGGTACCATCTGCCTATCCCAGGCGCTCTCCTCTATCCTCCGCTTAAGCCCAGTGACCTCGCTGGCACAGATCTCAGAGAAGGGGGTATACTCCCCAAACCAGGGCCAGG
>CAZKWM010000232.1:0-3187 GCA_964556405.1 uncultured Methanotrichaceae archaeon
CAAGCAAGGCTAACACTACCGCAGGCGCCACCAACCGCCCCATTGAGGTCACTTATAGGAATGTGGGCAATGAGCCTATTACCGATGCAGTAGCCAGGCTCAGATTCTTCGATCCCGTCTCCTCCATGGATGATCAGGCCTATCTAGGGCAATATGACTCCTGGGAAGGAAAAGACCGCCCTCTTCAGGGCCAATGTGGCCTCGGGTACCACGACTAAAGAATACGGCGTAAACAGTGGAACAGTGAGATCAAATATACTGATGTAATGGGACTTACGGCCCGATTCAGCGTCATGATGGCTCCTGTGAGTGTCAACCCTTCGGGCCCTTCTCTCCAGATCACTGCGATCATCATTGTAGTTGTGATCCTTGCCATAGGAGGATATTGGTACAGGAGGAGGCGAAAGGGAGGAGCGACTTGAACTGAGGCCTTAAACCCCTTGGGCTTAATTTCTGCCAGGCTAATGTTTATAGCATATGTTGATGCCCACCAAGATCTCTTCTGCAAAAGCCTTTAAATTAAATAGGGTCCTTTATAATCTAATCCATAAACTCTCATGGGAATCCATAGAGATTCCATGGCATCGACATGGCAAGGTAAAAGATGAAGCCAAGCGCATCCCTATACGCCGGCCTCAAGCATGCCGGCATAGACTTCGTAACCAGCGTTCCGTGTGTGAATCTTGGACCTCTGATGAAGCTCATCTCTTCAGACACTTATATCCTCCATCTCCCCGTCACCCGTGAGGAGGAGGGCGTGGGCATCTGCGCCGGAGCCTGGATGGGCGGGAAAAAACCGGCCTTGATGATGCAAAACTCAGGACTTGGAAACAGCATCAATGCCCTGGCCTCCCTGGACCTCCTTTACGGCGTGCCCTTACTCCTGGTCATAAGCCACCGAGGAACTTCTGGGGAAAAAATTTCAGCCCAAGTCCCCATGGGAAGGCTGACCGAGCCTCTCCTCTCAGCCATGGGCATACCTTTCATAAAGCCCAGCCCGGAAGACGCAGATGGTGCTGTAGTTGAGGCCTGGAGGACGGCCGAGATGAAGGGAACTCCGGTCGCAGTCCTTCTGGATCTGGACTTCTGGAGGCAGGAATGAAGCCTCGGAGGAACGCATGAAGAGGATGGAGGCCATAACCGCGGTAGCTCGGGTCGCGGGCGATTCCCTCCTAGTCTGCAACCTGGGCTTCCCCTCCAGGGAGCTTTTTTCGGCAAGTGACAGGCCCGAGAACTTCTACATGATGGGATCAATGGGCCTCTGCTCGTCCATAGGCCTTGGCCTGGCCTTAGCAAGGCCTGACCGTAAGATTATATCACTTGAGGGGGACGGAGCCGTGCTCATGAACCTTGGGACCCTGGCCACCATCGCCTGCACTGCCCCTGCCAACTACCTCCTGGTCATCCTGGACAATGGCTCCTACTGCTCTACGGGGTGCCAGCCCACGGCCACCTCCCTCAAGACCGATCTGGCTGAGATGGCCAGGGGTGCGGGGGTCCAAAGGGTCATCAGGGTTTCAGACACTGAAAATCTTATCGAGGCCCTTGGCGGCAGCGGCGTGGTGTTGGCGCAGGTGGAGGCCGGGAATGCCGAGGTTCCGGTGATAGGCCTGTCTCCAAAAGATGTGACATCCAGGTTTAGAAGCGCCATTAGACTGATCCTGGACAGTGATGGAGACGGCACAGCCAAAGCGATCAGGAAGATCTCGGATGAATGAAGGTCCTATAGCGATGTAACCCGAGAGGTCAGCCGTGAATGATCGCTAGATGAGGGATGGATGGACATAGAAATTGGGATAGACAGGCCTTGAGGGAGGTCTCGGGCCTAACCCCTGCTATTTTATGAGCTTATAGGTCCCACAGGTTCTTCCACATGTCCCCTATTCCGGCTTTTCTTATCCCTCTTAACTCAGCTTTTCCTTTGGGGACCAAGTTTTGCCATCTATAATAGGAAGTGATCCATACATATCATCAAATCATCCACTCTCTATCAGTGATCTCCCTCTCCTTGATTTCTAAGCCTAAGGATGATGGCGCCTCGATGCTTCGCTTGGACTACCAGCCCACCACTCACCAGATCGCAGAGCTCATAGCATCTTAGGAGGGCTGGTGGAAGGAGGATCTACAGCCTTTTTGAGTAACAGAGGGCAAGGAGTTCGTGTTTCCCTCAGGCCCTCCTGAGATGCCGGCCCCCATGAGGGCAAGCGACCTGGATGTGGCCTACGTGGGCACGGCACCTACCATCCAGGTCAACCATCCAGGTCACATCCAATGGGCTAGATGCCAAGATCATGACCGGTGTCAACATAAACGACTCTGATCTGGTCCCGGCCCCGAATACGGTCTACAATGGTCCCAAATCACTTGAAGGCAAGATCATCGGTACCTTTCCTGTGGGCTCCATCCAGGACACCGTCCTCAAGAAGTGGCTCCAAAGACCACGGAGTTGACTGATCTAAGGTGAAGGTGATCCCCATGGGCCTAGAAGATACGGTGATAGCTATGTTCACTGGCAAAGTAGACGGGGTCTTCCTACCCCTACACACCATCGACCATAATATCCCTTGATAATATGGGAAGGACGGTTCAGACCTAGGAGAGCATGTGGCCCAACCACGCCTGCTACAGCCTGGAGGTTAGCGGAAGGCTCATAATGGATCATCCAGAGCTTGTGGAGCAGATCGTCAATATCCACCTCAAGGCCACTAACTATGCCAATACCAATCCCTAGGAGACTGCCAGGATCTATTCCAATCGCACGGGCCAGGACTTAGATATGGTGAAGTGCTCTGTTGAGACCTGGGACGGCAGGTGGATAAGCAATCCCCACATTCAGGTCTCTTCGACCCTGGAGCACGCCAAGTTCACTTACCATATGAACTACAGAGGAAAGCTTCCCATGAACAGGGATCTCTTTGATACCAGCTTCTACGATAAGCTGATGTCAATGGCCGTTGATGCCTATTATCCCCGTCTATTTTCATCGTGCCCCCAAATGCCCATCCATACCTTCATGGAGTGCTTTAAGGCATTACCGTCCGTTTTTTACCGCCGATTAGCCTTTAAAGGATGATATTTGTCCTTTGGCTGGAAATCGATTTATATGGACTCGCCCTATCTTCTGAGGATCACGGCAGCCTCTGAGGAATCCATCCTCTCGTGGACCTCAAAGGCGAAGTCTTAACAA
>CAZKWM010000233.1:0-3185 GCA_964556405.1 uncultured Methanotrichaceae archaeon
GTAAGCGTCGGATCGTTGAAGTAGGAAGCTCCGGCCTTTAGGCCGGAGAGGAAGTCACCCGTGTCGTAATGCTAGTGTAATACTAGAGCTGATGTGAACCGATAATCCTAAACCTTTTAAATGTCAAGGTGGGACTATGAAGGTCGGCATCACTGACACTACTTTCGCCAGGTATGACATGGGCAAGGCCGCCATCAGGGAGCTTAAAGGCAGATCCTCGGTACAGATAGTCCGAAAGACCGTGCCGGGGATAAAAGATCTGCCGGTGGCAGCAAAGAAGCTCATAGAGGAGGAGGACTGCGACCTGGTCATGGCCCTGGGAATGCCTGGAGCTGCAGATAAAGATAAGATGTGCGCCCACGAGGCATCTTCAGGGCTCATCATGGCCCAGCTCATGACCAATACCCACGTCTTGGAGGTCTTCGTCCACGAGGACGAGGCCCCTGACGAGAGGACCCTGGCCTGGCTTGCGGAGCAAAGAACTGTAGAGCATGTCAGAAATGCCCTGGCGCTTCTGTACAATCCAGAGAAGCTGATCCAGAAGGCAGGGACTGGTCAGAGGCAGGGTTATGAGGACGCAGGGCCGCTGGAGGCCGGGGGCAGCGTGGGAGAAGGTACTTTAAGCCATTGAATTCCTTGGCTATTGAGTTCCTGTCCCTTTAAATCCTTGAACTAAAGGCCTTTCCATCCGTCTGTTGATGGCCATCAACTAACGCTTCAACCAACTAACTTTTTGTATCTTGTGGAAGGAGATATAAGAACCAGGGCCAAACTGAGGACTGAGGATCAACTGAAAACTGGAGGCCCGAGACGAAGCTATGGATTTCTTCACCCACCTGATGATAGGCTTTCTCATATCCTCCTGGATAAGCGGCTCCTTTCACGGAGCGTACGTGATCCTGGGCACGTTGATGGCAGGCCTTCCGGACTTCGATATCTTCCTCTACCCCCTCTGGAAGAGGCTTCCCATCCTCGGCCACCACGGCTTGACCCACATGCTGGCCTTCATCCCGGCATCGGCCCTGATAATCTTCTCGGCGTACACGGCCTTCAGCAGCACCTTCGATCCCATGATTCTGCTGGTGATGATACTGGCCGGATCGTCCCACATCTTCGGGGACTTCCTGACCAATTGGGGTGTACCGCTCTTCTATCCTCTGACTAGGAGATACTATAAGATCAACCTCGACGTGGCCGTGAACCCTCTTGTTTTGGCTTATTTCTTCATCGGCTGCTTCTTTCTTTACCTGGTAATCCAGGGTTATGTATCCATGAGCCCGAGGAGGGCATTTGAGATACTTGGCGCCACCTACCCGGTCTACTTCGTCCTCAGGTTGATTTTCAAGCTTTATTATCTGAAGGAGCCAGAGAACCGGGGATTCTCAGCCCTGCCTACCCTGCTGCCGTGGAGGTGGAGGCTGGTAAGAAGGACGGAGACCGATGAGGCGATCTTAATAACCCTCAGGCGCAGCCAAGAGAAGGCTTGCATCATACCCAAGGGGGTGATGGGGTACCCTGAGGCTCTCCTGGGCCGCATCAAGAGCTGCGATGACCTGGTCTACACCTACTGGCTGCCCGAGGTCCAGGAGTTCATGAGGGTCTTTGAATATCCTTATTACGATATCGATTGCTCCGATGAGAAGTGGGGGATCACCTGGCACTCGGCGGAGATGGGCGATGATATGACGGTCGTAGTCCACATCGATGATTGTGGCATCGATGTAAAGGCCACCTTCCATGGAAGAAGGGACCGAAGATAGAGATCGCAGTGATCGTAGTATTCTGATGGAACTTTCGTGATGTTTAAGTACGAAGGTGCTCATCTCAATTCAGGGAGGGGAACGGCTTGAGCTTTCTATTGGATCCACCTTGGTCGTCCTCGCCACCTCGCGATCTTTGCCCTCCTGGCGCTGTATTTCAATGAGAGGCAGACCCTGGACTGGAGGCTGTCCATGGCTAGCGGTTGCCGTGGTTCTAGGAGGGTCCATGGAGCTCCTGGGTGCCAAGGCAGGCTTTTGGGATATCCCCCCCTTGACTTCCTGCAGCCGAAAGAGGGTCCTTTCATCTTCACAGGCCTCCCCATATTCCTCAGCTTCGCCTGGGCGCTCAATATCTGGACTGCATGCGACCTGGCTCTGGTTCTGGGGGTGAACATGAGGGAGGCCATGGATATCTAGGGCCGACAGGAGCCAGACTCTCCGTCTGCTGAGCATGGACTAAGCGCCAAAATATCGTATCTGCGGCGTAGAATCCACCTTAGGGCGTTCCAAGAATTTAAAGAAAAAAAACCAAGGGCTTATGATAAGCTGGTCGTTGGATTTTGCTGGCGGTTGGGCTTCGTTGAATGCTAGGCTCGGCCGGCAGGCTTCAATCAATCCTCTTGAAGAGCTCCCCTTTGGCTCCGCAGACCGGACAGATCTCGGGTGCTTCCCTCTCCACGGTCATGCCGCAGACTGGACACACGTAGTAGGGATAGGCCTCTTTAACATAGTCCAGTTTATTCATGAGGTTCTGGTAGAGCCCGGCATGGGTCTTCTCCACCTCATTGGCGTAGCTCAAGGTGATCTCTGCCACCTTGTTGCCCTCGGTCTTGGCAATCTCTATCATCCCGGGATACATCTCCTTGAACTCGGTGGTCTCTCCTGCCAGGGCCTCCCTTAAATTGTCCGGGGTGGATCCTATGCCGTTCATGGCCCTCAGGTGGTTGCCGGCGTGGACGGCCTCGGCCTCAGCTGCAGCCCTGAATAACCTGGCCGCCTGAGGATAACCCTCCTTATCAGCCCTATCTGCAAAGGCCGTGTATTTCCTGTTCGCCTGGGACTCTCCGGCAAAAGCCTGCCTCAAGGCATCTTCACTTTTAGTCACTGTGATCAGCTCCACTTTTAACTTCAATTTATGACTTTAAGCTGGCTTCGGCGATAAACGTTTTGGAATGATATCTGAAACTAGATGGTGGATGATTGCGTTGCGTGAAGTTAACTTCAACATTAATAAAAAAATAATAAAAAGAAAAATGTGCGGTATCTAAAATATAATCTTCCAATCGTTCTTTATGCTGACCACCTACTAGCCCCAATCCCTAGCCACATCAAGGCCTTTATCCAGCTTCTAGGCATACCCGATCACATCGCGTTCCCTCCACCTTGGTGCGCCCCTGGGCTACCCAGCAGAGACGAAGCCGAGAG
>CAZKWM010000234.1:0-1954 GCA_964556405.1 uncultured Methanotrichaceae archaeon
ACCCGTACACATTGGTTCCATGAACTCTATTATGATAGGCATGTTATTTACAGTTGAGGAAATTCGCAACTATTACCGGAAAGGGAAAACTTATATGTCAAATGTGACTTCCTCTCCGGCCTAAAGGCCAGAGCTTCCTACTTCATCTGTCTGACGCTTACCTGAACGTGCGTTCAGGCCGGAGGTCAGATACTCCATAGGCTCTACCCCGCAGTCGGATTCATCCTGAGAAGAGATGGGATGGTGCTCCGTGATATCCTCCTCAAAAATTTCATATAAGTTAGTCGATTCCCCAAAGTCTGATCCAGCCAGAGCACCAGTTGAGCTGCTGTGGACCAGTACAATTTCTGCTTCCATCTCCTTAGACCAGATATGCCAATTCCCCTCTTAGCCTAAGGCAATGCCAATCCTCCACTACGGTGTCTCAGGTATTGAGCCTCACAAATGGGCAAAGCCGAAGTTCTATGGAGATCAAGCCTGGCCTAAGGCATAGGTTCGATATATTTTACCTCTTCCAGGCTGCTGCGGGTAATAAGGAGGGAGGCAAAAGTCGTAGGATATAGAAGTGAGAAAGGAACTCCGACTTTCGCCATGAAATACTTACGTTGATCACCGATATAAGGTTTTGCATAACCGCTTGGAAAAGGGCCCGGTTAAAGCCCTTGGAATGGGCGATGTCGTAGTCCTTGCCCGGGTTAAAAGATCTCATATCGCGATGCTTGCATACCATGGCACAGTACAGAAATCTTCGAAAGATCTTGGGCACGGCCTGTAACCAGGGTTTTGATGCTGACTACTTTAACTACGTCGATCAACGGTTGGGACCATAATATTTCCTGCAACCAAAGCCACTGCCATCAAGAGTAAGTTTCCTGAAACGCTTACCACAGTGGGGACAGATGAAATAGTGCTGGAAGCCACCATAATTGCATGGATGCTTAACTGTCCCAATCTCTTCTCGCCTGAGTGTACCATCTCGATTTCTGAGCCCCTATTAGAGACAGGACAGCCCAAAAGTTTTCTCGCCACAAACTAGGGGTATGTTGCTCCTGCACCGCGAAATTATATATCTTAGAAAATAGGCCTGATTTCAGGGTGAACGAGAGACTCAGGCACTTGCCCCTTGTCACGACCGATACCATTAACCGCTTAGATGGATGCGCTTCAGGGATGACTGGACTCAGGCTTCTGGTGGTTCTAGTGGAGCCCATGTACGACGGCAATGTGGGCTCCGTAGCCAGGGCCATGAAGAACTTCGGCTTTAAGGATCTGGTCATGATCAACCCCTGTCGCATTGACGACTTCGGCATGGCCATGGCAGTCCACGCCAAGGACATCCTGGCGGGGGCCAGGGTGGTGAAAAACCTATCCGATGCCGTGGAGGACGCAGACCTGGTGGTCGGGACCACTGGCAAGAGGCCCATCAATGAGCAGAGGCACCTGCGGCTCCACCTGAGGGTTCCCTACCTCACCCCCCGCGACTTAGGCGAGAAGCTCAAGGGCAAGAACTGCGCCGTAGCTCTCCTCCTGGGTAGAGAGGACTGCGGCCTCACCAATGAGGAGCTGGAGCAGTGCGACCTAGTAGTATCCATTCCCACCAGCGACTCTTACCCCGTGATGAACCTCTCCCACGCCGCCACTGTGCTTCTGTATGAGCTGAGCCAGATGACGGGAGGAAGGACCGAGGTCGACCTGGCCAGCGGCGAGAGTATGAGACGGCTTAGAGTGAGGATGGAGATCCTTCTCAAGGAGATCAACTACCCTGAGCACAAGCTGGACTACGTGAACCTGATGCTTCGAAGGATCTTCGGCAGGGCTGAGCTCACCGAACGGGAGGTCAATACCCTCATGGGCATACTCAAGAATACCTTCTGGAAGATCAAGGGCAGCAAGGAGGCTTCCGGAAGGGGCCCTGAGGAAGTCCAGGAGCAGGTTTAGCCTTGGGGGATTAACC
>CAZKWM010000234.1:2054-3170 GCA_964556405.1 uncultured Methanotrichaceae archaeon
CTGGGGCGATAGAATCAACCGGTCTAAGGGGATTTATCCAGGCGCCGTGCTTTCTTGAAGGAATCCTCCACAGCGCCTCTGATGATGTATCCGCCCTTGTGCAGTATGGTGTCCCCAAGCTCGGTATCCCTCTCCATGCTCCCAGTGCAGGGATAGGCGTGGTGGGCCTCGGAGATCCTCTCCCTGATATCAGACTGGTCGGGCTCTAATCCCAAGAGCCTCTTGGCCACGAACCAGGTGGAGCCGCAGGGGGCGGATCTGACGACATTGGCGGCAACGATGGTATCCTTGCCTGCCCTGCCCTTTTGCACTGCCACGTCGATGATGGGCTCTCCAAACCTGGCTCTCTCCAGGAAGGCGGATATGTTGGGCTTACTGAGGTCAGGATGAAGGGCGCAGAAGGGCTTGGCAAAGGCCGCCTCCATTCCCAGGCTTTTGGCCTGCCCCTCCAGCTGCATCCTCTGGCCCAGGGGAAGCTCCTGGGGTCTCTCCGATCCTCCGATAATACCTTTCACTCCTGCCTCCTTGAGCTTCGGCTGGAGGCCAAAGAGGATGTCAGGGTGGACGTTGATCACCACCGCTATGTCCGCCTGGGGTATGGCCTTGGGCAGGTAAGGCTCCACGTCATCTATGAAGGCACCAAGCGTTGAAGGGTCAGGCATCTCCACGATGTAGACCAGATCCTCGGCTATGCCGTGAAAGACCGATCTGCACTGGGTGCAACCATCGCCGCAGGATATGCAGAAGCCGGAACAGTTGGCCAGGTTGCCCACTACCCTCTGGCCGAACTCTCCGCTGTAGAAGACCAAGACCTTCATGGTGATACCTCAGCCAACTGTACGAGGGCCTGGCAGATAACCCTTGCGGATTCTTGAGTTTGGGTTTGATCAAAAAAGATCAGGTAGAGGCTGCCCTCAGGGGCTGCAGCCTAACCCAGTTGTTCAATATGGCATAGAGGAGGGTGTCAAAGCCCGGGCTCACTGCGACTAGTTTTATGAATCCTCCTACGAAGGGGATGAGATATAGGATGTCGAGCGCCACAAATCCTATCAGGAAGAGGACCATGTCGCCATATTTTAAATTGGCTGCTTTGCCGATCTGCCTGCCCAGGCTGTA
>CAZKWM010000235.1:0-3161 GCA_964556405.1 uncultured Methanotrichaceae archaeon
AGTACCCAAGTAGTAAAGAAGTCCATAGTAATACATATAATACATATTATTCTCCATGTTGACAAGAAAAACCCAGGATATAGATTATCATCTTGGGCTTGATCAGCTATCAACTTCAAGCGTATCAAGAGCTTCTAGTTAATTGGATGGCAATGTCAAGGAGTTCCTTAGTAAGCCCATTGAAAAGGAGATAAAATATCTATTTGTCGATGCCAGCTACTTTAAAGTCAGAGTTGAATCAAGATATGTTAATAGAACCTTTATGGTTATTACAGGAGTCCGTGAAGATGGTTATCGCGAGCTCCTTGGTGCAAAGATTGCAGATTGCGAAGATGAATTATTTTGGTCTGGACTATTTGGCGATTTGAAGTAGAGAGGATCATCTGGTGTAAAACTTGTTTGTATCAGATGGCCATAAGGGAATACAGAAAGCTATCAAGAATCTATCATAGGTGTCTCTTGGCAGATGTTTCATGTTCATTTCATCCGTGCTGTAATAAAAAATATACCTAACAAGCATAAAGAAGAGATGGCTGAAAAAGCCAAATATGCTTTGGGAAATGAACAAGCTGTTCAAATCCTATTTGATGAATTGGATAAAAGGAGAATATCTAAAGCTCTTGATGCCGTTGAAAGATTTAGGTATGACTTATGGAACTACAAGGCTTTTCCGAAAAATCGCTTGAGGGGAATTAGAACAACTAAAGGTATGGAATGAATAAATAAAGAACTCAAAAGAAGATCTCGCGTTGATGGGCTTTCCCCAAAGATCAATCCTTTATGCGTTTAGGTAAATTAATCTAAAATATAAATCTAACCCCTTTATTTTAGATCCCTATAATAGAGATAGAAATTAGAGATAAAAAATGAGGATTATCTATTCATCACTCCTTCTTCTGCCCCTTCCCACATTCTACAGCACTCCATTTTATGACATCCCCCTTGATCTTTATCACCCCGTTCTTCTCCAGCACCTTGGCTATATCCTCTGCCACCATGCTGCCATCGATGGTGATGGATGCTTCTTCATCCACACCCAGATCAAGGGTACACCGCTCGGCAAACGATTCCAGGTCTATTTTTCCCTCAGACGGCTCTTCCACCAGGTCCTCTATCAGAAGCCCCATGCCAAGGATCTGCATGTACTCATCGGGATAGTCCCCCTGGAACTTCTTATCGATATCGCGGAATAGAGGTGTAGAGAACTCATCTATGTAGACCTCGTATACTTTATTCAAGCCTACGTGAGTCCACTCCTTCAAAAGCTTCTGGTCAGGATCGTAATCTTCGGTATCGACCTCTATGCGAAGGATAGGGTCTTTGAGCGTTTCTTTTGCCGACTGATCGGTATCGATATCATTGAGTATTATTACATCTTCGATGAAGTCGGAGACATCCGTCATCTCCACTAGCTTATTGTAAGCATCGAAGATCTTTTCAGCGTCCTCTTCAGTGGGCTCCATGGAGCTATCGGAGTACTTCTCCATCAGCGCCTTCATATCTTTCCAGGAAGGATCAAGGGCTGTAAAGAAGCGGTCTTTGAAATCCTCATGGGTTATGCCTGGGGATACAGTCGATCTAAGAACATCCACGTAGCGCTCGTACACATCCATGTCCTTGACCAGGCCTTTCAGCTCACTTTGTCTTCCTTCCAAGAAGGCCTGGGAATGAGTCAGGACTGTTAAAAAGGACCTAGTGTCTACTTTAAAGCCGGCATCCTTAAGATGTTGGACTATGGCCTTTGAATCATCCTCATCGTACTCGCCGAGCCTGAACATAATCAACGGTTTAAAGGCTGTACGTAAAAAGGTTCGCATACGTTTGAAAGGCATCATAACGATAGTTTTGCCGATGTTGGTGATATCTTTGGCAGCATTGCTGTTTCTCTACCAAAGCAAGAGTTACAAGAATATGTTTGTCTAAGGTATGCATTAATTACCTCATATTTTAAGGTCACGCGCTGGAGGTCAACAGAGGTACATTGACATTCAATATCCTTAAGTCTCTCTTCCCAGTCAAAAATGGGAACCTTATGTTCCTTCTTGGACCTCTTTTCAGACTTCAAAGAAAAGCTTAGCTCATAAGCATTATATCTTCCCCCGATGTAGTGACCACCATGTTCAAGAAGAGGCACGTGCTCTCCATGAGGGAGTTTTCCAGAGAGGAGATAGATTCGGTCCTGAATCTGGCATCGACCCTAGAGCCCTATGCCCGAGGCAAGGAGAGCGATATGCTTTCAGGCAAAGTACTTGCCCTCCTCTTCTTCGAGCCTTCTACCAGAACTAGAATGTCCTTTGAGACCGCCATGATGCGCCTAGGAGGAGGTGTCATAAACCTGGGCCCAGCCGAGGGAAGTTCCATAGCCAAAGGCGAGTCCCTCGCGGACACGGTCAGAGTGATAGGCGGCTACGCCGATGCCATAGTGATACGCCATCCCAAGGAAGGCTCAGCCCGCCTGGCCTCGGAATTCTCTCCGGTGCCCGTCCTCAACGCCGGGGACGGCGCAGGTCACCATCCGACTCAGACCCTCTTGGATCTGTACACCATAAAGAAAGAGAGCCGCATCCCCAATTTCAAAGGTCTCAAGGTGGCCCTGGTCGGCGATCTTAAATACGGAAGGACGGTCCACTCCCTGGCCTACGCCCTCTCCCTCTACAGGGCCGAAATCACCCTGGTATCGCCCCCGATCCTCAGAATGCCTCCCCAGATCAAGGCCGACCTCCTGACCAAAGGAACCTCGGTTCACGAGGTCTGCGATCTCTCTCAGGTGATGAGGGACATAGATGTCCTATATATGACCAGGATCCAGAGGGAGAGGTTTCCCGATCTAGTGGAGTACCAGAAGGTGGCCAGAAGTTACAGGATCACCCCGGAGTTCCTGCAAGGGGTTAAAGATAACCTTATCATCATGCATCCCCTGCCGCGGGTGGATGAGATCGCACCGTCCGTGGACTCTACGCCTTACGCTAGATACTTCCAGCAGTCCTTCTACGGGGTTCCGGTGAGGATGGCCCTTTTGAAGATGCTGATAGGTGGTGCTGATGGCTGAGTCCGTGATGTAAGTTGATGAGGATAATTTGAGTTTGTATAACTGAGATTGGATGATGGTGGCAAGGATGACTGAGGTAGAGCTTCGAGTTAAGCCCATATGCAACGGCACG
>CAZKWM010000236.1:0-3124 GCA_964556405.1 uncultured Methanotrichaceae archaeon
GTGGTCTATGCCAATGAAAGAGAGGTAAAATCCACTGAAGACATCCTGGAGGAGGGCAGGCTCATCGGAGCCCTGGGCACGGGTATCACGGGAGGAGAGCCCCTGATGAAGCTGGACTACGTCCTGGGGTGCATCAGGGCCTTGAAGGAGGCCTTCGGCCCCCAGCACCATATTCACCTGTACACGGGCACCATACCACGGTCGGAGACCTTGAGGAGGCTTAGGTTCGCCGGCTTGGACGAAATAAGGATTCACCCTCCAGATTCAGCTGATCCCGGGGACCTGGAGAGGGCTTTAAGGGAGGCCAAGGGTCTGGGGATGGATGCTGGAGTTGAGATTCCTGTCATAATCCCTGCCCCGAGGGTGCTTCAAGCTGTAAGAAAGGCGGATGCTTTCATAAACCTCAATGAGCTGGAGTTCTCCTGCACCAACCATGAGGCCCTGGAGGGGCGAGGCTTTCGTCCCAAAAAGGACTGCTGCGGCGCCACAGGAAGCGAGGAGGTAGCCAGGAAGCATTTCATGGATATTGGTACCAAAGTCCACTACTGCCCTTCCAGATTCAAGGACTCGGTCCAGCTCAGGGAGAGGCTCAAGCGCAGGGCGCAGAGGGTGGCCAGGCCCTTCGACGCCATAACCGAGGATGGAACGCTCCTCTACGGCGAGATATTCGGGGACGTAGGCAGGATTATTGAGGCTCTCGGAAGGCTGAAAATACCTTTTGAGGCCTACTCGGTGAAGGAGGACTGCGTAGAGATCTCCGCGCGCGTCCTAGAGGAAATTTCAAAAGAGTTAAGAAGCGTTGGGCTGATTACCTCCTTAATCGAACGATATCCCCTGGAGGACGGCCTGGTTGCGGAGAGAATACCTTTATAATCCTTAAATTCCTTGCTTGGGGCGGTGAATTTGCCTGATGGAGAAGGCTGAGGAAAGAATTCAAGAGAGGCTCAGGAACTATCTCAAAAGGGATGGCATAGGCATCCGCAAGGCCGTTCTCAAGCTCTTCTTGAGCGATGGGGCTTATACCACCGAGGATGTCTACACTTACTTGGAGGTGGAGGGCTTTGACGTCAGCTACCGAGGAGTCTCGGCCATGGTGGGGCTCATGAACACCCGTCTGGGAATCCTGAGCATCGATGTCTCCGGAGATCATAACGTTTACTCTCTCAAGAGCGATCACAAGAACGTGGTCAGGGCCGTCCTGGATAACTATTGATCGAATATCGCTTTAGGACAACACGTATCAGTTAGGCGGTTCACCTCTTTTCATCCTCTTCAGGTACTTGCTCAGAGCCACGTCCGAGAGCAGATTTACTGCGGTGAGGGCGGTGTGTACGGCGGGCCCTGAAGTCATCCTCTCGCTGTAGAAGCTATGGAGCGTCTTCAGGTGGCGCAGGTTGTATTCAAGGCATAGACCTACAAGCTCCCAGTGCTCGGGCATGGCCCTCTCTTTGTTTAATCCCACACCACCGTCCAGCTTCGTCTCGGCCATGGGCGAGAAGAAGAGGGGAAGGATGAGGCCGGTGTGATCCTTGACCGAGTCCACCAGGTCTATGGTCATCCTGACGTCCTCTCTCGTCTCTCCCGGCAGCCCCAGCACCAGGCTGGCTACTGGGAGCCAGGATTCCTCGGAGAAGAGGTCATAGCACTCCTGGACCATCCTTGTCCAAGACTGAGGACTCTCGGGCAGGGCCTTTCTAGGCATGTGCATGGACAGAATCCTGCAGCTCCCGGTCTCCATGCCTATCCAGGCCGACATGTACTTCTGATCGGAACCTATCCCAGCGATCTCCGAGACCTTTCTTAGGAGATCCTGATCCTGGTAAACGGTGGCAAGGCTTAGGTGGGATACATCCACGGTCTTGGGGCCCAAGGCCTTGACCTCTCTAATGAGCCGTTGGACCTTCTCGCTGTCGGGCTTCATCCCCTTGGAGCCGTAGGTGAAGACGTCCTCGGAGTGCAGTAGAATATCTCTCTGGCCCGCCCTCAGGTTGATCCTAGCATCCTCCAAGATCTTTTCCAAGGGCCTGTGCCTGAGGCTTTTCATGGTCGGAGAGCAAAAGGCGCAACCTCTCCAGCATCCTCTGCCCACTTCCACGATGCCTGCTATGGTCGGCCCGCGGTTGACGGGAATATCCTCGCCCGGGACGGCCCTTCCTCGGATAACGTGGGGCACCTTTTCTCCGGAGAGGATTTTGGCACAAATTTCGGGAAAATCGCCTTCCCCTTCGCCGAGATAGACATGATCCACGCCCACATCTTCGCCTAGAAGCTCCCAGGCGCCGTTTCCTCCCACCACCACCTTGGGCCTGTGTTTTTTTATAAGTGGGTGATTTATTAAAGCTAGAAACTTGGACCTGTTATGAGGGGGTCCCTGGTTAATGATCTCTTCTATCTCCCTGACGGCGATCTTTCCCATGGGATCGTCGTGGGTGATGCCGACGATCTTGGTATCAGGGCCTATTGCCTTATCCAGATGATCGGGATGAGCTACAGTGACCTCGAAGCCCGCATCGTGGAGAGCAGCTTCTACCTTCCTCATGCCGCAGGGAACAAGGGTGGCTGATCCATCGGGGCCTGCGGGAACCGGGGGGCAAAAAAGCTTTGTAAAGAGAAGCTCGGGCATCACCCTCTGCGGCATGATGGATACGAAGCCCAAGAGGACTCCGCCGTGGTAGCTGCTCATCATGGTCCTGTCGCTGGTGAGGATGATCTTCTTGCCTTCCATCAGGCAGGGCCATAATCTCGCTTACAGATAACCCTGTTGACTGCCAAATATCGAAGCAATTAATCCCAATGCCCACACGAAACTGAGGCGCGCTCTCCAAAGGATATCCCCAACAGGTTTTTATCGTATCGTTAACCTCGGTCCAAATGTGCATGAGAAGTCACTGTCTGAGATTAATGGGCGCATAAAAGATGGAAGCGCAAGAGTTGTGACTGCTGAGGAGATGCCCGAAATTGTGGAGGAGCTTGGCACGGCCGGGGCCGTGCGCGAGGTGGATGTGGTCACCACAGGCACCTTTGGGGCCATGTGCTCCTCGGGGGTTTTCTTAAATGTCGGTCACAGCGATCCCCCCATAAAGATCCTCAAGGCTTACCTCAATAAAGTCGAGGCTTACGGAGG
>CAZKWM010000237.1:0-3121 GCA_964556405.1 uncultured Methanotrichaceae archaeon
GAAGCCAGACACAGGTTGATGGTGATGAGCGGCAAGGGCGGCGTTGGAAAAACTACTGTAGCTGTCAATCTGGCCCTGGGCCTGGCCCTCTACGGAAGGCACGTAGGGCTCATGGACGCCGATGTGACGGGACCCAATGTGCCTAAGATGCTGGGGATAGAACGGGAGTTCATGGAGGCCAGGGAGGACAGGACTGTAGACCCGGTCTTCGTCTCCGTGGGCCCTGGAACCGGCATAGAGGTCGCCTCCATGGCCTTTCTGGCCGAGAGGGACGAGCCCATAGTCTGGAAGGGCCCTGTGAAGATGCAGGTCCTGAGGCAGTTCGCGGAGGACGTATCCTGGGGAGATCTGGACTACGCTATAGTGGATCTGCCCCCAGGAACCAGCGACGAGCCCGTGAGCATCGCCCAGTTGGTAGCGCCCGAGGGAGTCATCATCGTCACCACCCCTTACGATGTGGTCCTGATGGATGCAGAGAGGTCTTTGGACATGGCCAGAAATCTTGGAGTCCCGGTGATCGGGGTCATAGAGAACATGAGCGGCTTTTGCTGCCCCAAATGTGGCCACAACCTGTCTTTCAAGGCTGGAGGAGGAGAGAAGGTCGCAGAACGGCTGGGGGTGCCCTTCCTAGGAAGGATAGAGATGGACCCGGGGATCTGCCGGGCGGGGGATGAGGGAAAGCCCTTTGTTTTAAGGACAGAGATGCCCGCTGCCAGGTCATTTGACGAGATCGTCAGGGGTCTGATAGAACGCTTAGAAGGCGAAAGCTAATATTTCTTTGGCCTCTGTAAGCTCTTGAGGATCTCGGCAGTGATAACGGGGCTTATGTTACAATTCTGGCAGGTGGCTATGATCCTCTGGAGGCTATTTCTCTCCTCGGGCCCTGCCGCTTCGTTTATGTACACTTTGGCCACGTCGTAACCCTCCGAGAGGAGGAGCTTTTCCACCTCTTCCAGCACTAGCTCATTTAGCTGTCTATTAGTCAGGTCCAGGTCCATGGCGACTTCCTTCGTCTCTTTTTCGTCCAATTCACCACCTCAAAACTTTATTCATCCAGTAATGCCGTAGTGCCCATCTGATTTAAACGCACGCCAAGGTCCTCAATAATCTGGAAGCGATAGGGTACGGCCTGATCGGCATCATGTTACCCAGGGCTTTCTACCTGCTTTTTACCTGCTTTCCACTTGCCTTCAGACTCCAAAAGGGATTTGTAATGGCACGCCTACCTTTGGCACATGAAGGAGATATGGCTCCTGGCCTTTGATGGGTCTTGGGAGGATATAAAGCCCAAGATCACCACCGCCCTTGAATCCGGCTTCGACTGCATCGTGGTAAGATCAGAGCACGCCGCCAAGGTAAGGGAGCTTGGCGAGATCAAGGTCGCAAGCTTTGGGACTGAGGGGGGTCCCGAGGATATTCTCATATTTGGCAAGGGTGGCGAAGGCGATGGGTCCATTCCCCTGCCCCAAGACTTCTCGGCATCCATGGATATAGCCCTGGCCAAGACCGTGGAGGGGCAGAAGGGCGCGTATGCTATCATCGCCGACAAAAGGTACGAGCAGTTCGCAGTGGAGATGGGAAAGCACGTCGACTATCTCCTGGTCACGGGCACCGACTGGATGGTCATCCCCCTGGAGAACATCATAGCCGGCCTTCAGGGTTTTAAAACTAAAATCATCAGCGGAGTTAAAAGCTCCAAGGAGGCAGAGCTGGCACTGGGAACCCTGGAAAAGGGCTCTGATGGCGTCCTTCTGGATACCTCCGATATCTCAGAGATAAAGAGGGCCAGGGAGGCTGCTGAGCGCTCCGGAAGCGAGCATCTGGACCTGGTCCCGGCCACGGTGACCGCTGTAAAGCCCGTGGGCATGGGTGACAGGGTTTGTGTGGATACCTGCAGCCTCATGAAGATCGGTGAGGGGATACTCATAGGCTCCCAGGCCAGGGCCTTCTTCCTCATACAGAGCGAGGCCGAGGACAGCCCCTACGTTGCCTCCAGGCCCTTCAGGGTCAATGCCGGGGCCGTTCACGCCTACGTCAGGGTGAGGGATAAGACCCGGTACCTCTCTGAGATCAAGTCGGGGGATGAGGTCTCTGTGGTGAGCAAGGACGGGTATGTGAAGACTGCTGTGGTCGGAAGATCCAAGATAGAGAAGCGACCCATGATACTGGTGGAGGCCGAGTACCAAGGGGAGAGAATGAGCACCATCCTTCAGAATGCTGAGACCATAAAGCTGGTGGGGGCGAGCGGATCTCCAATATCGGTGGCCGAGATCAAGCCCGGAGATCAGGTTCTCGTCTGTCTGGAGGGTGGGGCCAGGCACTTCGGCATGAGCATAGAAGAGACCATCGTTGAGAAGTGACGGGAATCAGAGGGATAGGATGAAGCTCAAGCCCATGATAGTGGCGGCCCTGGGAGATAAGGCGGTAGAGGATGCTCCCAGGGTAAAGGCCCTCGGAGCCGATATGGTGGAGATCAGGATGGACTTGGTGAAGGGAGATCCCTTGGAGGCCGTGGGCACTGCTGCCTGTCAATCCGGACTGCCGATAATCGTCACCAACAGGATGAGGTCCGAGGGAGGAGCCTTTGTCGGGAGCGAGGAGGAACGGATTGATCTTCTGCTGGAGGCCTCGGCCTATGCGGACTTCATCGATATTGAGCTTAGGGCGGAGGCCAGGGACTGGCTTCTGAAGAAGCTGGACCTTCCCTCCATCATCTCCTATCATGATTTCAGCGGTATGCCATCTCCAGAGGAGTTACAGTCCATCCTAAATGAGATGGCAGAGGCTGGGGCCCTCATATCCAAGATCGCAGCCACTCCCAAATCTCTGAGGGATAACCTGAACCTTCTGGAGCTGCTCACAAAGACAGATAGGCTTCTTTGTGTCATCGCCATGGGGGAGATGGGAAGGCATATGAGGGTTATGGCGCCCATCTACGGCTCAGTTCTAACCTACGGCTATGTATCTTCGGCCACGGCACCGGGGCAGATGAGCGTGGCCGAGCTTAGACACGCCATGGAGATTTTAAGGCCAGGAGAAAAGAATGATCCTTGATCTTATTTTAAATAATTGGGTTTAACCAACAGCATGCCCTCAGAACAGCAGTCCTAGGAAAACTTAT
>CAZKWM010000238.1:0-3099 GCA_964556405.1 uncultured Methanotrichaceae archaeon
GCCATTGGTTACCAGCCACTCACGCCGCAAAAGCTGCCTGGCCTCCAGGGCGCAGGCTCCGGGCCAAGATATAGTCCTGATTAGATCACCCAATGCGCCACCTCCTTGGAGGCTCCAGAGGCCATGGCCACAGCAGCATGTCCTGATATCCTCAAGTTCTCCTCGGTGTCTAACGGAGGAGTTCCCATGTCGCCGTACTTTCTATCCTCGCTCGATAAGAGAATATTCCAGACCTTGTACAGCGGAGGTACCAGAAGTGGCTCAGGCGCGGGGTCCAGGTGAAGGCCCAGCCCCAGGTTTACCAGAAGAAGCCTATCCGTGCCCTGACCAAAGAACCTGAGGAGGAAGGCCTCTGAACTTAAGACCGTCCCCTCAACCTTTCCCTGAGATCTGAAGACCGGGTCCTCGCACCTGAGCCTAAGCAGGTCCTTGTGAAGATCGTAGATGGCTTGGTACGTCCCTCTCTCCGAGAAATCGAGCTTGGAGAGCTCAAAAAGCTTTCTATCCATGGGATCAAGAATAGCCTCCTGGGCCTCGGGGGTGGGCCAGGCTCCTGAACTGTCTCAAAAACTTCATGTGATCCTGAAAGAGCATGGGTGTGTTGGGGGCAAGGAACATAAGAGCAGTCACAGCCTTGTATTTTCCGGGACTTGTAAGCTGGTGCACCCTTGATCCTTGGACCGAGTTGGCGAGCTGATCGTGGTTCTGTAGAAAGATCACAAAGGTCCGGGGCCTCAAATCCAGGGAGGGACTTCCACGGCGTTTCTTCTGCCATTTGTACATTTTCCCCCTGGTAAAGATATCCCCATTTCACTGCCGAGATGAACTCCTGGGGATTCCCTAGGTAATCGGTGTAATAGGCCTCGTTGTGCCCTGTCAGGGCCGAGACCATGGCGCTGTGGTGAAAATCATCGTTCCAGAGGACATTTAGACCGCATCCACCCTGACTCTCTAGCCTGATCAATCTTGTATCCTGAGGCTCATTCTCGCCTATGACCACCGTTGTTCTTCCACCAGCAGCAGTCCTTACGGCTCCTCCTATTCCTGAGAAGATGTGATCGGGGGAGGAGTCGTAGATGTTTTGAGTTGCATGGAGCCTCAGGCCGTCCATGTAGTACTCATCTATCCAGTAGGAGGCATTGACCAGGATGAACTCGCGCACAGGCCCTGAGTTCTCTCCGTCCGGGTTGAAGGGCCTGCCCCATTCGGTCCAGTACCTGTCTGTGAAATAGTCTTCGGAGTACTTGATAAGATAGTTGCCATCTGGTCCGAGATGATTGTAAACTACATCCAGGATAATGGCAATACCACTAGCATGGGCTTCATCCACGAAGCTGCGCAGGTCACGGGGGCTGCCGTAGTAGTGATAAGGAGCAAAAAGGTCCACACCGTCGTAACCCCACCCAAAGGCGCCCGGAAACTCGGCTATAGGCATGATCTCAAGGGCATTAACCCCAATTGAAGCGAGCTCTTGAAGCTCTCTTTGAGTTGCCTCCCAGGTGCCCTCCTGGGTGAAGTTACCTATGTGCATCTCATAGAGCACCGTGCCCTCTATTCTACGGCCTTTCCAGTCCTTATCGGCCCTATTTGAACTCGCCAGGGTCTACAATCTGAGACGGACCGTGGGGGCCTTCAGGCTGGAAGCGAGAGGCAGGATCCGGATATAGCTCTTCTTTATCATCGATTCTACAGCGGTAAAGATCCCCTGCTGCAGCCGAGGTCACCGTTCCAGAGAAGTAACCCTGGCCCTCGGGCTTTAAATCAACCTCGGAGCCGCCTTCTACGGCCACCTGAAGACGCCTGTGGTTGGGAGCCCAGACCCTGATAGCTCACACCACCGGATGGCAGAACCTCAGCACCCACGGGGAGCTTCCTTTGATCGCCCTTCTTTTTAGCAAGGGACCGCGGGTCCTCACCGGGAAGGATGGAGAAGCGTTTGTACATGGTAGTCAAAGTAGAAATTCGAATTTATTTTGATTTAAATCTGATCGCTCTTGCTAAGTAGGTCCTTTTATGTGCTTAAAAGATTTAAAGTGTTCGGAAGAAAATTTCCTCACGGCCGGTCCTTTTTAGATCTAGGCCAGGGCGCCACGTCAGGATGTATCACCGTAAAGGGCCTCTGTCCTGACTTTCAAAGCAGCGTTCATCTCTTCGAAGGCCTTGGTATATTCCGTCTCCGGACGGTCAGCGTAAACAGGCACCATGGCCCCCTTAAAGACCTCAGAGTGAACGAATTTGGTCTTGCCGTCTTCCGACAGGTGATAACTGGAAAATGCTCTCGGCGTCGTATATATTGCCCATCCAGAGCCTTCCCAACCACTTGAACTCCCTGTTTTCCTGAACTGAGGTCACCTTAGTGTCGAAGGTCGTACTGCTGCCGCTTGGAAGCGCTATGGAGACCAGAAGCTCCGATCCAAGTTTAAGCGGCCCTGAGACGCTCGTTATGAAGGGATTCCAGTCAGAATATGAATTGAAGTCTGTAAGCACTTTCCAGACGCTATCTTCTGAAGCGTTAATCTCCACTTCGGTCGTTGTCACCTTGACCGGTGGATTCATAAACCCATAAACAGCGGAAGCTATTACGACTGCAAATGAGAGCCAAGTTATCAGCCTAAGCGCTAACAGCCTGTCTATGACCATAGATCCTCCTTCCTAAGCACCTTAGAACATCCAGCCACCAAGAGCACCTCGTTAGATCGCCGCAGCCCCGGTCCTCGCATACCAGAGCCTGCAAATCTTAAAAGATCGATTGCCTCAGGACGCCTGGGGCTATCAAGGTAAGCTTGTAGTTATATCAAAGCTGATGACCCTTATGCACAAGTTCTACAGCTAACTATATCCTTCACAAACTACAAAAACGTAAGGTGTAGATAGATACGCCTTGGATTGAGATCCACTGCAATAATTTCCGGTTGATAAAGGGCATAAGGAAGGTGAGTGCGTCTAACACACTAAGGTTAATTTAGCATTAATTTAAAAATAATAAAACAATAATGTATATTTCGAATGTTAAAGCGCTGGGATACAAGGGTTTACGATATCAATCGCGTTTTAGAAGTGTACGATTCATTATCGCTAAATCCAGAATCAATGGATATT